>NZ_JBFULU010000005.1:0-276204 GCF_054049735.1 Bradyrhizobium sp. P5_C12 | reverse complement strand
GGCCAGTTCCGCCCTTTACGGAGTGACAGGCGACAATGGGAACACTGAGAGAATGCGGACGATAGGGGCTATCATCCAAGCTTATCCGCGAATCGATTGATCCCAGGAATGGGAGCGCAACTCCATCAATGTCAGTGCGAACTTCGATCTCAATTGGGAGCTTTTCGGCATATGCTGGGCCATCCAATCGCAAGTAAGGCGAAGCACCATTCGCACCGTTTTCCACTCGGGATGGGAATACGCTGGCCAACCACTTCAGGATGGTTTCCTGATTCACGTTGTTTTGGACTTCAAGGATTATGCCCGTCCAATCAACCTGTGCTCGTACAAGACATTTCGGTCGCTGGTCCCACTCTGTCGAGACTGGCTCCAAGGTCGAAAGCTTACGAGCGACATCGATCCACGTGATCGGCTCCCGTCCGGAAGGTGCTCGTTCTGCTTGTTCTTCAGCTACGTCGGTCATTAGAGCCTTTCACGCACAAACTTCAAAACGCACTTTAACCACGTTACGACGTCAGCGTGCATTTGTATCTTGTCGCCGTATCTCCACGCTTCATGGAGATGTCGGACATTGATCGCGTCACCAGACTTGAGTTTTAGAGTCGATGGTCTGCTTGGAAGATCTTTTGGCGCTATCTTCAACTCTGCAATTAGATAATCTAATCGATGACCAAATGAACGCGCCGAACCACGAGCGCCATTGTCGTCGGACGCCAATTTCAGCGAATTGACCGACATGTACAAGGCCTTGAGACCGCATTCTGCAGCATAGAATAGTATGAGCGCGTCGGCATCCGGATCGTTGCAAGAGGTCGTTGCCGCCAATTCGATGGTCCGCCTTCTCAAGGTCTTGAACGTCGGGTTAATCAGGTCGTCGCTCATAACTTCTATTTCAAGCGCTTCCCTCGAGGAATGACTGAAACACGCTGCGAGGTGGGAAGCAAAGATGCCGCAGCCAAAGGTTGAAGAACTTAGTGTGATGTGGTCGATTGGGTAAGTAGAAAAAGGGTAGATTTTTCAAAGCCTAACTAGATGGCTCGTCCTCTCCTAGTCAATATTGTTTTTAACAACTGGAGCGAGGCAGTCGAATCGAACCATAGGCAAGAATCGGGTTCGAATTCATCTTGAATTCGCATGATTCGGCGACTCGGCGCCGGTCTGGACGGTCCGGCTCGCGGACATCCCGCACCCACCCCGCTAAACCGAATTAAGCCGCCTTTAGCGAATGCTGCCCTAGGCTCGCGGCCGTCCATTTCCCTGCTCCCCGGCCGCCCCGGCCTTTGGGCCGGTCATGTTGCGGTAAGTCAGAGCGTTTTCGGATGGAGCAGCCTGCCTGGCAGTACGAGTCTAGCGCGCCCGAGCCGTCGGCCATCCCGGCGCCGGCCCGGACCCTCGTCATTGATCTCGAAGGCGCGCTGCTGCGCTCGGAACTGCTGATGGAGGCGCTGTTCTCCAGCCCCGGCCGCATGCTTGCCCGCTTCGGCGCGGGCGGACGCCCGGGCATGGCAGCGCTCACGGCTATTCTGGCGCAGGCCGACATCGACTACGCCCATCTGCCCTATGATCCCGGCGTGCTGAACCAGGCGCTGGCGGCGCGGGCGCGGGGCGAGAAGATCTATCTGGTCGCCGGGCGCTTCGCCGATCATGCCGCGGGCATTGCCGCGCATCTCGGCTTCGACGGCGTCGTTACGCCGGCGGATCTCGTCGCGGCCGACAAGCTGCCGTTCGATCGCGCTTCGATCGCGCGCATCAGCGAAGGCAGCGGCAGCCGCGCCACCCTGAAGACCTGGGCGAAGGCGCTGCGGGTCTACCAATACGCCAAGAACACGCTGGTGTTCGTGCCGGCGATCACGGCGCATCAGATGGGCTTGGCGACGCTCGGCTCTGCGCTGCTGGCGTTTCTGGCGTTCTCGGCCTGCGCCTCGGGCGCCTATCTGATGAACGATCTGCTCGATCTCGCAGCCGACCGCCAGCACCCGACCAAGCGCCATCGCGCGCTCGCGGCCGGTGACCTGCCGATCTCGTCGGCGCTGCTCGCGATCCCTGCGCTGTGGCTGTTCGCGGTCGCAGCCAGCCTCTGTATCTCGCCCGTATTCCTCGGCGTGCTCGCCGCCTATCTCGTCACCACCATCGCCTATTCGCTCGTGCTCAAGCGCAAGATGCTGGTCGACGTGGTGACGCTCGCCGGCCTCTATACGCTGCGCATCGTCGCGGGCGCCGTCGGCGTCGGCGTGGTGCTGTCGGAATGGCTGCTGATCTTCTCGCTGTTCGTGTTCACCGCGCTGGCGCTGATCAAGCGCTTCAGCGAGCTCAGCATGCGCCAGGGCGCGGGCCTGGCCGATCCCTCCAACCGCGACTACAGGATCACCGACCTGCACGTCATCGCCGCGATGGCGGCTGCGAGCGCCATGAACGCGGTGACGGTGTTCTCGCTCTACGTGTCCTCGTCCGCCGTGACCCCGCTGTACAGCCGTCCCTGGATGCTGTGGCTCCTGAACCCGCTGCTGCTGTACTGGTTCGGCCGCGCCCTGATGATGGCGCATCGCCGCGAGATGCCGGACGATCCCATCATCTACACCTTCCGCGATGGCGCCAGCCGCATCACCGTGGCGGCGATGATCTGCATCATGCTCTTGGCGATCTGACGGCCTGCAAAACGCTGCTCCGGCGCTTGCGCAGCCCGCCGCCAGTGGATACATCGCGGACAATCCCGATTAGCCTGTTGTGCCGACGCTACCGATTCGACCCGAGGTTTTGAAACGCCATGACCGTACGCCTGCATCGCGGCGACCTGCCCGACCTCACACGCTACACCGGAGCGGTGGCGATCGACACCGAGACCATGGGGCTGAACCCGCATCGCGACCGGCTCTGCGTGGTGCAGCTCTCGCCGGGCGACGGCAGCGCCGACGTGGTGCAGATCCCCAAGGGCCACACCGACGCGCCGAACCTGAAGGCGCTGCTGGCCAATCCCGCGATCACCAAGATCTTCCACTTTGCGCGGTTCGACGTTGCGGTGCTGTACCAGACCTTCGGCGTCATGACCGGGCCGATCTACTGCACCAAGATCGCCTCCCGCCTGACCCGCACCTATACCGACCGCCACGGCCTCAAGGACCTCGTGCGCGAGGTGCTCAATGTCGACCTCTCCAAGCAGCAGCAGTCCAGCGATTGGGGCTCCGACAGCCTGACCGAGCCGCAGCTTGCCTATGCCGCCTCCGATGTGCTGCATCTGCACGGCCTGCGCGAGCGGCTGGATGCCATGCTGGTGCGGGAGGGCCGCACGGGGCTCGCGAAGGCCTGTTTCGACTTCCTGCCGACCCGCGCCATGCTCGACCTCCAGGGCTGGGAGGAAGAGGACATTTTCGCGCATTCCTGACACGTCGGGCGGCCGTTAGGCTGGGGCGGGCGCCCCGTTTCGGACACTTTCGTAACGGCCTGTCGCAGGCTGCATAATTCGGCGGTGCCGGGTACAATGCGCCACTTTCGATTGGCGCGTTTGACCCGAGAAGGCGAGCGACACCTCAGGAGCCCAGGTGAATTCGGCCCACTACCCAACCTATGACGCCGCGCTTGCGGCGCGGTTTGCCCGCGCGGCGCGCCACAGCCGCCTGGTGCGGATTCTGCGCATCGCGGTGCCGGCGACGGTGGTGGTGGCGATGGCCTCGATCGTCGCCGTCTCGACCTTTCTGAACCCCTTCCAGATCCCCCTGAAGCTCGACGCCGGAAACCTCGTGGTGACCGGCACCAGGATCACCATGGAGTCGCCGCATATGTCCGGCTTCACGCCGGACCAGCGGCCCTATGAGCTCTGGGCCAAGACCGCAACGCAGGACATCACCGACCCCGATCATGTCGATCTCGCGGATCTGCGCGCAAAGGTGCTGATGGAAGATCAATCGACCTTGTTCCTCGATGCCCGCACCGGCCGGTTCGACAACAAGCAGCAGCAGCTCGACCTGCACAAGGACATCTTCCTGCGCACCTCGACCGGCTATGAGGCGCGGCTGAACTCGGCTTTCGTCGACATGGGCAAGGGCACGGTCACTTCGGACGAGCATGTCGACGTCAAGCTGACCAACGGAACGCTGACGGCGGATCGGCTGCGAATCACGGAAGGCGGCGATCTCATTCGCTTCGAGGGCAATGTGGTGATGCACCTGGACAAGCTGGATGATCCCGCCGCCGCCCAGCCTGTGCCGGCCGAGCCCGCGCCGCCGGCAAAGACGCGCACGCTTCAGAACAAGTCTGCCAATTCAAGATGAGTTTCATGACGACTTTTTTTCCGCGCAGCGAACACAAGCGGAGCGCCATCGTCAGCGCGGCCGCGCTCCTCGTCGCGCTGGTGGCAACGGGCGCGGCGCTCGCGCAGAGCACGATGCAAGGTGTGCCCAACGCGATGCAGGGCTTTTCGCAGAACCGCGATCAGCCGATCCAGATCGAAGCCGCCTCGCTGGAGATGCGCGACAAGAAGAAGGAGGCGACCTTCTCCGGCAATGTGAAGGTCGTGCAGGGCGACACCACCATGACCTCGAAGACGCTGGTGGTGTTCTACGAATCCGGCGGCGACAAGCCGGCGACGCCGCAGCCCGCGGCTGCGCAAACCGCGGCCGCAAAGGGCGCGAAGTCGGCGCCGATGCAGTCGGCGACGCCGGGCCCGGGTGGCAGCTCCTCGATCAAGCGGCTGGAGGCGCGCGGCAATGTCGTGGTCACCCAGAAGGACCAGGTCGTGACCGGCGAGACCGCCGTGTTCGACACCAAGACCAATCTCATCACCATGCTTGGGGGTGTGGTCTTGACGCAGTGCAAGAACGTGCTGCGCGGCGACCGGCTGGCGGTCGACATGACGACCGGGGTGTCGCGTGTGGAGTCCGACAGCGGCAGGGTGCAGGCCTTGCTGCCGCAGGGCGGCGGCAATGATTGCGGATCGGGTAGTCCGGGCGCTCCGGCCAAACCCGGCGCGGGATCGCCCCTGCAATTGCCCGGTGCCGGCAAGAAGTAAATTTCAAAAGGAAGTTCAAAGGCTTGATCTGGATGCCCCCGATCCGAGGTTGAAGCTTGCCCGGCGAGACTGTATTTAGCGCGCAGGGCTTTCGAAGCGGGGTTCGCCGCTTTTCGGGCGTGTTTCACTGGGCATGAGACATCCCTTAATTCATGCTGCGTCGGCGAATCCTGAGGCCGGCGCGGCAAATCGCGCGAGCTTCGCGAAAGGCTAGAAGGCGGGGATGGTCGATCTCTTCAGCATGTTCCGTCGGCGCCCCGCCAAGCGCGGCCGGCCAGGATTTGCACGTCAGGACATTACCTCGCTCGGTGACAGCGTCGGCGGCCTGGTGACCAGCCCGCTGCGGGACGCAGCCCCAGTCGCCCGGGATCAGCCGGGCTACGCGCCGGACCAGTTCCACGCCGAGCCGCCGCGGCCGCGCCAGCCGCCGGCTCAACCGGCCAAAGCCGGCACCAACGGCTCAGGCGGGCCGCAGCTCCTGAAGCGGCCGGGCTTCCTGGCTGTGCATAGCGTGGAAAAGAGCTTTGGCAGCCGCCAGGTGGTGCGCGGCGTCAGCATCTATGTCCGCCGCGGCGAAGCCGTCGGCCTGCTCGGTCCGAACGGCGCCGGCAAGACCACCGTGTTCTACATGATCACCGGCCTGATCAAGGCCGATCGCGGCGCGATCGAGCTCGACGGCCACGACGTCACCAAGCTGCCGATGTATCAGCGCGCGCGACTCGGYATCGGCTATCTKCCSCAGGAAGCSTCGATCTTYCGCGGYCTCACYGTCGAGCAGAACATCCGCGCCGTGCTCGAAGTGGTCGAGCCCTCGCGCAAGAAGCGCGAGCAGCAGCTCGATGCGCTGCTCGACGAGTTCAACATCACCCGCCTGCGTAAATCGCCGTCGATCGCGCTGTCCGGCGGCGAGCGCCGCCGCGTCGAGATCGCGCGCGCGCTGGCGACGCGTCCGAACTACATGCTGCTCGACGAACCCTTCGCCGGCATCGATCCGATCGCGGTCGGCGACATTCAGGACCTGGTCCGCCATCTCACCAATCGCGGCATCGGCGTGCTCATCACCGACCACAACGTGCGCGAGACGCTCGGCCTCACCGATCGTGCCTATATCGTCTATGCCGGTGAAATCTTGACCGAGGGCAGCCCGGATGAGATCGTCAATGATCCGGACGTTCGCCGCCTGTACCTTGGCGAGGAATTCCGCCTCTAGCCCTTTTTTCGAATTCGTCAAGGCGTGTACATCGGGCTTGGACTAGGATAAGCAAAAATCGGACCAATTTTTTGGGAACGGTTCTTGCTTCATGGCGCTCACGCAGAGATTAGAGTTCCGGCAATCGCAGTCGCTGGTCATGACGCCGCAGTTGATGCAGGCGATCAAGCTGCTGCAATTGTCCAATCTCGATCTCACGACCTTCGTGGAAGAGGAACTCGAGCGTAATCCCCTGCTGGAGCGGGCCAATGACGAGGCCCCCGCGGGCGAGGCCCCGGCCGAGGCCGGCCAGTTCAACGATTCCGACGGCGGCCACAACGACGAGCCGGGTGGCGGTCCGGGCGAGGCGTTCGAGCCGGGCCAGGAAGAATGGATGAGCAAGGATCTCGGCACCCGCGCCGAGATCGAGCAGACCCTGGACACCGGCCTGGACAACGTCTTTTCCGAGGAGCCGGCCGAGGCCGCGGCGCGCACCGCCCAGGATGCCGCGCCGACCACCTACACGGAATGGGGCGGCGGCGCCTCCGGCGACGAGGACTACAATCTCGAGGCCTTCGTCGCGGCGGAAACCACCCTCGGCGATCATCTGGCCGAGCAGCTCTCGGTGGCCTTCAGCGGGCCGGCGCAGCGCATGATCGGGCAGTATTTGATCGACCTCGTCGACGAAGCCGGCTACGTGCCGGCGGATCTCGGCCAGGCCGCCGAGCGGCTTGGCGCCTCGCAGCAGGAGGTCGAGCAGGTTCTCGCCGTGCTGCAGAAATTCGACCCGCCCGGCGTCTGCGCGCGCAATTTGAGTGAATGTCTCGCGATCCAGCTGCGCGAGCTCGACCGCTACGACCCGGCGATGCAGGCGCTGGTCGAGCATCTCGATCTCCTCGCCAAGCGCGACATCGCGGGCTTGCGCAAGGTTTGCGGCGTCGACGACGAGGACATCGCCGACATGATCGGCGAGATCCGCCGCCTCAACCCCAAGCCCGGCATGAAGTTCGGCTCGGCGCGTTTGCAGGCGATGGTGCCGGACGTCTATGTCCGCCCGGGTCCGGACGGCGGCTGGCACGTCGAGCTCAACAGCGACACCTTGCCGCGCGTGCTGGTCAACCAGACCTACTATTCCGAGCTGTCGAAGAAGATCGGCAAGGACGGCGACAAATCCTATTTCACCGACGCGCTCCAGAACGCGACCTGGCTGGTGCGTGCGCTCGACCAGCGCGCCCGCACCATCCTGAAGGTTGCAACCGAGATCGTGCGTCAGCAGGACGGCTTCTTCACCCATGGCGTGGCGCATCTGCGGCCGCTCAATCTGAAGGCCGTCGCCGACGCCATCCAGATGCATGAATCCACGGTGTCGCGCGTCACCGCCAACAAGTACATGGCGACGAACCGCGGTACTTTCGAGTTGAAATATTTCTTCACCGCCTCGATCGCGTCGGCCGACGGCGGCGAGGCGCATTCCGCCGAAGCCGTGCGCCACCACATCAAGCAGCTGATCGATTCGGAAGCACCGTCCGCGATTCTGTCCGACGACACCATCGTGGAACGGTTACGCGCCTCGGGCATTGATATTGCCCGCCGCACGGTCGCGAAGTACCGCGAAGCCATGCGCATTCCATCCTCGGTGCAACGCCGCCGTGACAAGCAGAGCGCTCTTGGTAACGTCCTCTCGACCGCAATGTCCGATCGCTCCCGCAACACCGAGCCGGCCTGATTGCGCTGGCGCCAAATCGCGCTACTCTCAATCTCCCATCGAGACCGATCCATGCGCCCGCATGATCCGGACCCGGAGGGGCGCGCGAACGCAGAATGCGCAGCGGTTCTCCGCACGGATCATGCGCAGCCAAGAACCTAACCAAGCGAGGTTCACATGACTCTCCGCGTTTCGGGTAAGAGCGTCAGCGTCGGCGAGGCCCTGCGCGGCCGCGTGGCCGACCGCACCGACGAGGTGCTGCGCAAATATTTCGACGGCAATTATTCCGGACACATCACGCTGAGCAAGGACGGCTTCGGCTTCCGCACCGATTGCTCGCTGCATCTCGATTCCGGCATTACGCTGGAGGCCGATTCCAACGCGCCCGACGCCTATGCCAGCGCCGACCAGGCGCTGCTGATGATCGAGAAGCGGCTCAAGCGCTACAAGAGCCGGCTCAAGGATCGCTCGGCCCGCAAGGCCCATGTGGCCTCTGCGGCGCTGGCCGCGCTCGATGCCACGAGCTACGTGCTGGAGGCGCCCGGCGAGGGCGAGGACGAGGACGACGTCGCCGGCTACAACCCCGTGATCATCGCCGAGGCAACCACATCGCTCAAAATGCTGTCGGTCAGCGAGGCCGTCATGGAACTCGACCTCAGCGGGGCGCCCTGCCTGGTATTCCAGCACGGCTCGAGCGGCCGGGTGAACATCATCTACCGTCGGGCTGACGGCAATGTGGGCTGGATCGACCCGCCCGGCCCCAAATCGGGCAGTTAGGCCCGCGCAGGGGCCCCGTAGCACCCGCAGCCCTTAACAATGACCGGGGCAAAGCCGCACGCGGGAGTTGGCACCGGGATTGCGTTGGAGTAGAAGCGCCCCACATCAGGACGTACCTGGACCTGGGCTAAGTCCGCCTCCTGCTTCACCTTCTTGACGCCGGCCGGGCTCGGTTTGACCGAGCAGGCCAATTCGGAACCTGACGGTTTAATTCACCTCGGAAACCATCCATGCCGATTACCGATCTGGTCGCGCCCGAGGCGATTCTCCCGGCATTGAAAGTCAACAGCAAGAAGCAGGCGCTTCAGGAGCTCGCGGCGAGGGCCGCCGAGCTGACCGGGCAGAACGAGCGCGCGGTCTTCGAGGTGCTGCTGCAGCGGGAGAAGCTCGGCACCACCGCGGTCGGTTACGGCGTCGCCATTCCCCACGGCAAGCTGCCCAAGCTGGAAAAGATCTTTGGCCTGTTCGCCCGTCTCGATCGCCCGATCGATTTCGAGGCGATGGACGGCCAGCCGGTCGATCTCGTGTTCCTGCTGCTCGCCCCCGAAGGCGCCGGCGCCGACCACCTCAAGGCGCTGGCCCGCATCGCCCGCCTGCTCCGCGACCAGGACATCGCCAAGAAGCTCCGCGCCTCGCGCGACGCCCAGGCGATCTATTCGGTGCTCGCACTGCCGCCGGCGACCGCAGCGTAACTTCGCTTTTCCTCGTCGCCCGTCAAGAAGCGGAATCGACCCACGCAATTGCCAATGTACGCCGGCCATCGCCGTAGCGTGCGCGCGGGATGTCGTGATCTCGCAATGACCGGCAAGACAACGCGAAAAATTTCCCCATTTGAGACGTCCGGCACATCGCGCCATGTCGGAGTCCGCTAAAGACGCCCAGGAACGCAAGTGGCGTTTAAATCGACGCGCCGTCCTGCGCTTTCGCTGATGTCGTTACCTATTGCCCGAAGGTCGGGCCCGTAGGATGAAAGTGGTTGGCGCGGTGCAGTGCAGGGTTGTTGTGGTGGGGCTAGTGATAGCAGGTACCGCAGTCCCGGCCGTCGCGGAGGATGCCGGATCGCTGCTCCGCGAGATGCAGCGGCAGCAGGAGTTGCAGCGGCAGGAAAGGCTGCCGTCCCCTGACGAGATTCGACCGCAGCAGGCGCCCGCCGCGATCCCCGACCGGGGCGAGCGCATCATCGTGAAGGGCGTTCGCTTCACCGGCAAGGTGGAGCTGCTGCCGCCGGCCGATCGCGAGCAGCTCGTTGCCTCGGTTCGCGGCAAGCGCCTCGGCATCAAGGGGCTCTATGCGCTGGCCGATCAGGTGACGGCCGTGCTCCAGGGCCGCGGCCGGTTGCTGGCGCGCGCGCTGCTGCCGCCCCAGGACGTCACCAACGGCATCGTCACCATCGAGATCGCGGAGGGCGGGCTCAAGACCATCAGCCTCGACCGCGCCAAGGGCGTGCGCGTGCGTGAGGACCTGTTGCGCGCGATCATCGAGGGCCGCGTCAAGCCGGACGGCGTGACGCGGCAGGATCTGGAAGACGCGCTGTTGCGGATGAACGACCTGCCGGGCGTGTCGGTGCATGCCAAGCTCGCGCCGGGCGAGGCGCCAAACACCAGCAAGCTCGTCGTCGGCGTCGCGCAGGCGCCCGTTCTCGGGGGCGGCATCTGGGCCGATAATTACGGCAGCTCCAGCGTGGGCAAGGCGCAGGGCAACGGGCTGGTGACGTTCACCGACGTCTCCGGCTACGGCGACCTGACGCGGCTCTCCGGCACGGTATCGCAAGGCCAGGAGTTCGGCTCGCTGGCGACGAGCGTGCCGCTCGGCGCCAGCGGCTTCATTGCCAATGCGAGCTACGCCTATCTCGACTACCACAATATCGACGCCATCGGCCGCGCCCTCGGTCTCACCGGTTTTGCCCATTTCGCCAATGGCGGCGTCGACTACAGCCTGATCCGCTCGCGCGATTTCAACCTCCAGCTTGGCGGCACCGTGACCTGGAAGGCGCTGGTTGACGACAGCATCGCCGGAACGCTCCAGGACAAGCGCTCGACCTCCGGCACGCTCAGCCTCAACGGCGACCGACGCGACGCGCTGCTCGGCGGCGGCATCACCAACTGGTCGGTGAGCTGGACTTTTGGCGATCTCGATCTCGCGCGCGTGGCGAGCGCGCTCGCGGCAGACCAGGCTGGACTCCGGACGCAAGGGCAGTTCAACCGGATCAATGTCGCGGTCGCCCGGCTTCAGGCCTTGCCCGGCGACTTCGCGCTGTTCGGCCGCCTCTACGGGCAATGGGCCGACAAGAACCTCGATTCCTCGGAAGACTTTGCGCTGGGCGGCCCGTTCGGCGTGCGCGGCTATCCCGTCGGCGAGGCGCGCGGCGACATGGGCGTGCTCGGCACGCTCGAGCTCCGCTACAACGCGCCGCTGCCTGTGCGCTTCGGCAGCCTGCAACTGGCGAGCTTCCTGGACGGCGGCTACGTCAAGATCAACGTGTCGCCGAACGGCATCGCGCCGGTCACTGTTTGCGGCTGCAATGATTACGGGCTCGCCAGCGCCGGCCTCGCCGCGCGCTGGACGCGCGAGTGGCTGAACGTCTCGGCAAGCTGGGCCCATACGCTGGGCGACAATCCCGGCCGTTCCATCATCACCGGGGCGAACGCCGATGGCGTCAAGGCCAACGACCAGTTCTGGCTGCAAGCCGGCATTCGCTTCTGATGTTTCGAGGGGGCACGCGATGACATCGACCCTGCCGCGGATGCGGCTCGCACTCGTTCTGTCCGCGACCACGATGCTGACGCCGCCGGCGCTGGCCCAGACCCTGCCGACCGGCGGCCAGGTCGTGTCGGGACAGGCCACGATCAGCCAGTCCGGCAACGCCATGACGATCAACCAGTCGAGCGACAAGATGATCGCCAACTGGCAGAGCTTTTCGATCGGCGCCGGCAACTCCGTGACCTTCAACCAGCCCGGCGCCTCCTCGGTCGCGCTGAACCGCGTCGTCGGCCAGGACCCGTCAAAAATCCTCGGCAGCCTCAGCGCCAATGGGCAAGTGTTCCTGATCAATCCGAACGGCATTGCGATCGGCAAGACCGGCAGCGTGCAGACCGGTGGCTTCGTCGCCTCCACGCTCGGAATCAGCAACGCGGATTTTCTGGCTGGCCGCTACAATTTCACCGGCAGCGGCGGCGCGATCAGCAACGAGGGCAGCATCTCCGGCAAGGTGGTGGCGCTGATCTCGCCGAGCGTCAGCAATTCCGGCACCATCGCCGGCAGCACGGCGCTCGCCGCCGGCACCGACGTGCTGCTCGACTTCAATGGCGACGGCCTGCTCTCGGTCGAGGTCAAGGCCTCCACCGTCAAGACCCTGGTCGAGAACAAGGGGCTGATCCGCGCCGACGGCGGCGTTGCCATCCTCACCGCCAAGGGTGCGAGCGACGCCATGAAGGGCGTCGTCAACAACACCGGCGTGGTGCAGGCCGCGAGCATCGGCAGCCGCAATGGTCGCATCCTCCTGCTCGGCGATGCCAAGCACGGCGAGGTCAACGCCGGCGGCACGCTGCGGGCCCGCTCGGTCGAAACCTCCGCCGCCAAGGTCAATCTCGCGTCCGATCTGAAGGTCGATACGCTGGGCGGACGCTGGCTGATCGATCCTTCGAACATAACCATCGACGCCAATTACGCGGCGGCCCTGCAGACCGCGCTGGCGAGCGGCGATGTAACGGTGACGACGTCCAGCAGCGATACCGAACCGGGCGACATCTCGGTCAATTCGCCGGTCGTCTGGGGCTCGCACGTTCTCACTCTGAGAGCCGACAACAACATCATCGTCAATGCATCGCTCACCTCCACGGGAACGACGGGTAGCGATGGGCTGATTCTGCAATACGCGCAGACCACCAGCAGTGGTACCTACACCATCAACTCCGCGATCAATCTCGCTGCGGGAAGCTTGTTTCAGACCCAGAACGGGAGCGCGGGACCGATCACCTACAAGGTCATCACGGACGTGAGCGCGCTTCAGAACATGAATGCCGATCTGTCCGGTCGTTACGCCTTGGGGGCGGACATTGATGCGTCAGTGACGAGGAACTGGAATTCGGGCGCCGGATTTGCACCGGTCGGAAACAACAGCAGCGCATTTTCGGGAAGCTTCGAGGGATTGGGGCACGTCGTCAGTGGGCTCTCCATTAACCGCCCCTCGGAAAATTACGTCGGTCTGTTCGGCTATGCCAACGGCGCGATCATGATTGGCAACGTCAGCCTGAGCAATGCATCGATCATTGGCAATAATTCGGTCGGGGCTCTGGTCGGGGCGGCGAATTCCACCACCATCAATCACGCTGATGCGAACGGTACGATCATCGGCAATGATTCCGTCGGGGGGCTGCTGGGCTACGCCAGCTACTCGCTCGTGACCGCGTCGTTTGCGACCGGCGTCGTCACGGGAAGCGGCAGTCATGTCGGTGGGCTCGCCGGCAACGTCGACAACCTCAGCGCAGTCAGCGATTCCTACGCAGAGGGACGCGTCAGCGGCTCGTCTCACGTCGGTGGCCTGATCGGGTATCTCGGCGCAAATTCCACCGCGACCTACGTCTATTCGACCGGCGACGTAACTGGCGGTGCCTATGTGGGAGGGCTGGTCGGGTACAATGACGGCGCGGTCGTTCAGTCCTACGCGACCGGCAAGCTCTCCGGCGGCAGTTCTGCCGATACCGGCGGACTGATCGGATACAACAGCGCCAGCGGTACGCTGGACAGAAGCTACTGGGATATCGAGACCACCGGTGTGTCGACGGGGTGYGCCACAAACCTTGGCAGTTGTTCGGCGACCGGCTTGACCACGGCGAGCGCGCTTCTGCACCAAAGCTATCCCGGCTTCTCCTTCTGGCCCGCAGTGCCTTGGGGGCACTGGTACGGGATCCATGGCTATACCCGGCCCTTCCTGCGCTCCGAATATTCGACGATCATCCGAAACACTCATCAGCTTCAATTGATGGAGATGAATCTCAGGGGCAGCTTCGTCCTTGCCAACAATCTCGATTTCGCAGTCCTGACCGACGGCAGTCGCTCCGATATGTGGGCCACGAGCAGCCTTGCGGGCACCGGGTTTTCACCGGTGGGCTCGATCGCCTACAATTTCTACGGAACATTCGACGGCGGCAATCACACCATCTCAGGTCTCGTGATCAATCGCCCCGCCGCCGAACAAGTTGGCTTGTTCGGCATGACAAACGGCAGCTTGATCGAGAATGTTGGCTTGCGAGACGTCTCGGTCAAAGGAAGCTTCTCCACCGGAGGCTTGATCGGCCGGAGCACCAACGGCAGCATCTTGCGGAACTCCTATGTCACCGGGGACATCAACGGAAGCTACTACGTAGGCGGACTCGTCGGTTGGAATGATTGGAGTACCGTCCAGGACGTCTACGCGCTGACCCATGTATCCGGAGACACGGCGATCGGCGGACTGATCGGGGTCAACAATTTCGGTACTGTGCGAAACGCTTACGCGATTGCGACCACATCCGCGCGCCGCGCGGAGAGCGAAACGGTGGGAGTGCCCCTGGATGGAACCTATTCAGGCATATTCGGCGGGAGTTCGGCAGACGTCACCAATCCTTTTACCTTCATTGACGCAGGTTGGGATTTTAGCGGTGTCTGGGGGAAGTCGAGAGTTGGAGAAAACAACGGCAACATGATGCTGCGCTCGTTCGGCGGCACATTCTACGACAATTATGTCCGGCTATCCGGCGATACGACCAAGACCTATGGCGACGCCAACCCCTCCATATCCGGCATCGTGCTCGACGGCGTCGGGACCGGCAACGTATCTCTGGCCTGGGGGAGCGCGGTCACGACGCGGACCAGCGCGGGGTCTTACGCGTATGCGGCACCCAACGTGCTGAACGTATCCAGCAGCAGCGGAGCCACCTGGCTCGACTACGGCAGCGGCACGCTCATCGTCAACAAGGCGCCGCTGACCATCGCCGCCAACGACGCGTCCAGGATCTACGATGGCACGCGCTTTGGCGGTGGCAACGGGATCACGTACTCCGGATTTGTGAACGGTGAGGATGCGTCGGTTCTGTCGGGAACCGTGGTGTATGGCGGAAGCGCACAGGGTGCTCGTAATGCCGGACATTACAGCATTGGCGCATCGGGACTTTCGGCACAGAACTACGCGATCACCTGGGCCGACGGCACGTTGACGATCAATCGCGCGACGATATCCGCGATCACCGGCATCACCGCGCTCAACAAGAGCTTCGACGGCACGACGATGGCGACCCTCGACACCTCGGCGGCAAAGTTCGTCGGCATGATTGCGGGCGACGTCGTGACGGTAGCGACATCGATCGGTAACTTCACGGATCCTATGGTCGGCCGGAACAAGGCGGTCGACATCACCGGCCTGACGCTTGGCGGGGCCGATGGAGGCAACTACATTCTCGGCAACACGACGGCTACGGCGACGGCCGACATCACGATGAGGTCGGATGTCATCACATGCTCGTCCTATGGGGCCGGCGGTAGCGGGATCTGTGGCACAATGGCGCCCAATCCCGCGCTGGATGTCGGACGAAATGCTGCGGTCCCGCTTGAGATTGTGGCGTCCGTCTCCGGCGCGGATCGGGCCGCGGGCCTGATCACGTTCAGGACTGCACGATGCCAGGACGGCGGCAACGGCGGACAACCCTGCCGAACGCAGGACGCAGCTCATTGAAGCGAGGTGGACGAGAGCGCGAATGTCCGCATGTGTGTCATGCAAGCGTGCCCTCAGGTGGCGCTGCGCGCGGTAGCGCCATGCCCTCGTCCCTCGCGATCGCGTCACGCTCGGCTGGGGCAGCGCGGCTGCGACCGCGCTGAGCGCGGGCAGCTACCACATGCGACGTTCGAAGGTGAGTCCTCGAAACTCACGCGCAGCAACTCCGGCAAGGGCATCCTGCGTTACGAGTGGTGAGACCAAAGCAAAACGGGCACGCCTCCCTGCGAAGGCATGCCCGCTTGTATCTCTATCCGTGCGACGCGCGTGCGCTCAGTGCACGCTCACCGCTTGCAGCTCGTTGCTCCAGGCGTTGGCGATCGCGGCTTCGCGGCTGTCGGTCAACATGATCGGCGTGCCGTCGGCGGCATGGAGCGCGAACAGCTTCAGGCCCGGCGCAATTTTCGGAGCCTCGGGAAACAGCCCAGGCACATCCTCGGAGCGGATCTGCTTCACATAGGCGATATGGCCTTCGCCGAGGGTTGCCAGCGTCTCCGGAGAGACATTCTTGGCTTCGTATTCGAACGCAACGTGACCTTCACTCATGGTCTCGACTCCTTCACAGAAACTAAGCGGTCGAGTCCGCTACTCGTTCCATTATTCGTGCTCATTGATAGCGATTGTCTTAACGATCCTCTCCGGTTCAGGCCGGGCAAGATCGATCGACAACAGCCCGTTCTTCAGATCCGCACCCAGCACCAGCATCCCCTCCGCCAGCACGAAGGTGCGCTGGAAGTGGCGCGCGGCGATGCCGCGATGGATGTATTGCCGGGCCTTGTCGTCCTGCTGCCGCCCGCGGATCACGAGCTGGTTTTCCTCAATGGTTACATCGAGTTGATCGCGGGTGAATCCAGCGACCGCCAGCGTGATGCGCAACCGCTCGGGCTGGCCGTCCGATCCGCTGCACCGCTCGATATTGTAGGGAGGGTAACCGTCGGCGCCTTTGACGACCCGATCGAGCACGCGCTCGATCTCGTCGAAGCCCAGAAGGAACGGACTGGATAACGTGGGAACACGGGACATAGTTTACAAAGTCCTCTCGAAGCGACTTTGGCATTTCAGGGCCCTGAACGGCGCCCCTTGGTCAGCAATATGGTCATATCCCCGTGTGGGTTCAAGGAGCTAGCCGGGGGCCTGTGGATTGGCGATCTGCCCGCCGTCGCCCGAAATGCCTCTGGATCGTCATGGCGGGACAAGCCCGGGCATGACGAATCTGACGGGCGATTTATCTCAATGAAATCAAACCCCGTTCTACTGTGCATGGGGTTGTTTTTGCGTTTTTTGTCGGCGGGCCCGGCGGAACCGGTCAGGCCTCGAGCCGCGTCCGCCCGTCGCCGCTGAACAGGTGCAGTTTCGCCCGTACCGCCGCGACGCGGATCTTCGCGCCGATGGCGGGGGCCTCGGTTCCGGGAATGCGGACGATGACCTCGCCGGGCGGCAGCTCGCCGGGCGTGGCGGAGACGCGCTGGTCCTCCTGCTCGCGGGAACCGTAGACGAAGGTCTCGGCGCCGACGCGCTCGATCGCTTCCACGGTCAGCGGAAGTGCGACACCGCCGGCCGGGGTCTGGTCGGTGATGACGAAGTCCTCCGGGCGGATGCCGAGGATGCCGGCCTCGGCTGCACCACCGCCGCCCAGCTGCGATTTGATTTCATCGGCGCGCGTCGACATCAGATTCATCGGCGGCGCGCCGATGAAGGAGGCGACGAAGGTCGTCGCCGGCCTCTCGTAGATGGCGAGCGGATTGCCGATCTGCTCGACCTGGCCGCCGTTCATCACCACGAGGATGTCGGCGAGCGTCATCGCCTCGAGCTGGTCGTGGGTGACATAGATCGACGTCGTGTTCAGCCGACGCTGCAATTTGCGGATCTCGACGCGCATCGCGATGCGCAGTTTCGCATCCAGATTCGACAGCGGTTCGTCGAACAGGAACACTTTTGGCTGGCGCACGATGGCGCGGCCCATCGCGACGCGCTGGCGCTGGCCGCCGGAGAGCTGGCGCGGTTTGCGCTCCAGCATCGGTGTGAGCTCGAGCACGCGCGCGGCTTCGTCGACGCGGGTCTTGACCTCGGCCTCCGCCATGCCGCGGTTGCGCAGGCCGTAGGCCATGTTGTTGAAGACGCTCATATGCGGATAGAGCGCGTAGTTCTGGAACACCATCGCGATGTCGCGGTCGGCGGGTTCGATCTGGTTGACGACCCGGCCGCCGATGTCGATCTCGCCGCCGGTCACCGTCTCCAGCCCCGCGACCATGCGAAGCAATGTCGACTTGCCGCAGCCGCTTGGGCCGACCAGCACGCAGAACTGCCCGTCGCCGACATCGACGTCGACGCCCTTGATGGCCTCGAAGCCGCCGGGATAGGTCTTGCGGACGTTGCGCAGGGTGACGTTAGCCATGAAAACTCACTTCTAAAAACCTACTTCTCAGTCTCGACCAGTCCGCGCACGAACAATTTCTGCATGGCGACGACGACGAACACCGGCGGCAGCATGGCGAGCACGGCGGTCGCCATCACGATCGGCCATTCAGTCAGCGCGTCGGTGGTGGTGATCATCTTGCGGATGCCGACCTGGATGGTTTGCATGTCGTCGCGGGTGGTGATCAGCAGCGGCCAGAGATATTGATTCCAGCCGAGGATGAACAGGATCACGAACAGCGCCGCCATGTTCGTGCGCGACAGCGGCAGCAGCGTATCCCAGAAGAACCGCAAGGGGCCGGCGCCGTCGATGCGCGAGGCCTCCAGCAGTTCGTCCGGCACGGTCATGAAGAACTGGCGGAACAGCAGCGTCGCGGTGGCCGACGCGATCAGCGGCAGCGACAGGCCGGCATAGCTGTCGAGCATGTGCAGATCGGCGACGATCTTGTAGGTCGGATAGATGCGGACCTCGACCGGCAGCATCAACGTGATGAAGATGATCCAGAAGATCGCCATCCGGAATGGAAAGCGGAAATACACGATCGCATAGGCCGAGATGATCGAGATCGCGATCTTGCCGATCGCGATCGCCAGCGCCATCACCAGCGAGTTCAGCATCATGTTGCCGACCGGCTCGCGGGTCGAGCCGCTCGTGCCGACGAAGATGGTCTGGTAGTAGACCTCGAAGAAATGGCCGCCCGGCAGCAGCGACATCTGCCCGTTCGCGATCAGCGCGTTGTCCTGGGTCGAGGCGACGATTGCGATGTAGACCGGGAATGCGACGATCGCGATCCCGATCCAGAGAATGGCGTGGGCGACGTAGCGTCGAAAGCCCTCTTCCTCGACCATCAGTAGGTCACCTTGCGTTCGACGAAGCGGAACTGGATTCCCGTCAGCACGATGACCATGACCATCAGGATCACCGACTGCGCCGCGGAGCTGCCGAGATTGCCGCCGAGCAGGCCGTCGGAATAGACCTTGTAGACCAGCGTGACCGTCGATGTTCCGGGACCGCCGCGGGTCATGGTGTCGATGATGCCGAAGGTGTCGAAGAAGGCGTAGACGATGTTGACGACCAGCAGGAAGAAGATGGTCGGCGACAGCAGCGGGAAGGTCACGGTCCAGAACCGCCGCATCGGGCGCGCGCCGTCGATCGCGGCGGCCTCGAGCACGCTCTTCGGGATGGCTTGCAGGCCGGCGAGGAAGAACAGGAAATTATAGGAGATCTGCTTCCACGCCGCGGCGAGGATGATCAGTGCAGCCGCCTGGTTGCCGTCGAGCAGCGGATTCCAGTCGACGCCCAGGCCGCGCAGATAGCGCGACAGCACGCCGAGCGAGGGATGCAGCATGAAGATCCAGAGCACGCCGACGACGGGCGGCGCGACCGCATAGGGCCAGATCAGCAGCGTGCGGTAGAGCATCGAGCCGCGCAGTGGCTTGTCCGCCATCACGGCGAGCAGCAGCGCGAACGACAGCGACGACACGGCGATCGCAAACGAGAAGAAGAAGGTCCGGACGATCGCCTCGAAATAGGCGGGGTCCTTGAACAGCTCGATGTAATTCTCGAACCAGACAAAGGTGCTCGACAGACCAAAGGCATCCTGGAGCAGGAAGGACTGGATCACCGCCTGCAGGGCAGGCCAGTAAAAGAAAATCAGGACGATCGCGAGCTGCGGCGCAACCAGCGCGTAGGGCAATAGCTTCGATTGAAAAATGGCTTGCTTTTGCATGATGGGCGGCGCCGGCAGGCCGTGTGGTCTGCCGGCGCCTTCGCCTTATTTTACGGCGGTCTTTTCGAACTGCCGCAGCATCGTGTTGCCGCGCTCGACGGCGGCGTCGAGCGCCTGCTTGGCGGTCTTCTTGCCGGCCAGCGCCTGCTCGATCTCTTCCGACCAGACGTCACGGAGCTGAACCATGTTGCCGAGGCGCAGGCCACGCGAGTTCTCGGTCGGCTCCTTGTTGGTCAGCTCCAGCAGCGGGGTCTCGAGATAGGGCTGGTCCTTGTAGAAGCCCTCTTCCTTCGCCTTGGCATAGGCCGCCTTGGTGATCGGCAGATAGCCCGAGGCCTTGTGGATATAGACCTGGCGATCGGTGTCCGAGAGGAAGGTCAGGAACTTCGCGACGCCCTTGTATTCGTCGGCCGACTTGCCGCCCATCACCCACAGCGAGGCGCCGCCGATGATCGAGTTCTGCGGCGCGCCCTTGGCGTCCGGATAATACGGCATCGGCACGGCGGTGAAGTTGAACTTGGCCTGCGCCTTGACGTTGCCGAAGAACGCCGACGAGGTCAGGTAGATCGGGCATTCGCCCGACGTGAAGCGGCCTTCGCCGGTGTTGGTGCGGCCGGCATAGTCATAGACCTTGGTCTTCTGGAGCTCGACCAGGTTTTCGAGATGCTTGACCTGGAGCGGTCCGTTGAACTCCAGCACGGTGTCGAAGCCGTCGAGGCCGTTGGCCTTGCTGGCCAGCGGCACGTTGTGCCAGGCGGAGAGCTGCTCGAGATTGACCCAGGTGATCCAGGAGCCGGAGAAGCCGCAGGTGTCGTGACCGGCCGCCTTCAGCTTCTTGCCGGCCTCGAACACTTCAGGCCAGGTCTTCGGAATCTCGACATTGGCCTTCTTGAGCTCGTCGAGATTGACCCACATCACGGTCGAGGACGAGTTGAAGGGGAACGACAGCATCTCGCCCTTCGAGGTCGAATAGTAGCCRGTGATGGCGGGCAGGTAGATCTTGGGATCGAACTTCTCGCCGGCGTCGGCCATCAGCTTGTAGACCGGCTTCACGGCGCCGGTCGCAGCCATCATGGTCGCGGTGCCGACTTCGAACACCTGCATGATGTGCGGCGCGTTGCCGGCGCGGAACGCCGCGATGCCGGCGTTCATCGTGTCGGGATAGTTGCCCTTGTAGGTCGGGATCACCTTGTAGTCGGCCTGCGACGCGTTGAAGTCGGTGGCGAGCTTGACGATGACGTCGTTGTTGGCGCCGGTCATCGCGTGCCACCACTGGATTTCAGTCACGGCCAAGGCCGGCGACGCGCCCAAGCCAACCATGGCTGCAACAGCGGCAGCCGCTCCAAAGTGTCGAAGAGCCATCAAGTAAACCTCCCTTGGGCCGTCAATAAAGAAGCGCTTGCGCTAGCAGCGCCATATGACGTTCACATGACTGTGTATGCGGCCGAAACGAAAGCGGCAAGCGCTGGAAAAGGGAAGCCGTCAATTAGGCGAAGGCGGAGCGTGCGGCCGCATCCGTTCGCGGTGCACATGCGTGCCCGCGCCGCAGTGCGGCATCGCTAGAGTGAGGTTGACGCTCGGCCCGCGGGCTCGAAAACCTCTCCCGCTTGCGGGAGAGGTCGGCGCGTAGCGCCGGGTGAGGGTTCTATCCTCTGGGGGAATCTCACTGCGGAGGCACCCTCTCCCCAGCCCTCCCCCGCAAGCGGGGGAGGGAGCGCACCTGCGCTGCCGCTCGATTACGTCTGATCGCCTAGCGCTTGCGCTCGGGCCCGCAGACCACGCCCTTCTCGACCATCGCGTCGATCTCGGCCTTGGAATATCCGAACTCGCCCAGCACCTCCTGGGAGTGCTGGCTGAATTTCGGCGGCAGGCGGCGCAGGCTCGGCTTGCTGCGATCGAGCCGGATCGGCGAGGCGACGCCCTTGTACCAATCCTTCTCGATAATATCGCCGCGGTGGATCGTGTGCGGATTGGTCAACGCCTGGTCGATCTTCTGCACCGGGCCGGCGGGCAGGCCGGCGGCGAGCAGGCGATTGCACAGCGGCTCGGCCTCGTGCTGGCTGAACACGGCGGCGAGCTCGGCGCGCAGTGCCTCGCGATTGGCGATGCGATCCTTGTTGCGGGCGAAGCGCGGGTCGGTGCCGAGCTCGGGCTTGCCGATCTCCTTGGCGAGCTTGCGGAAGGTGCCGTCATTGCCGACGCCGATGAAGATGTTGTCGGTCCTGGTCGGGAAGATCGCGTAAGGCACGAGGTTGGGGTGCTCGTTGCCGGTGAGGCCGGGCGGCTTGCCATGCATGAAATAGTTCGCGGTGTGCGGATGCATGATGGCGAGGCCGGTCTCGTACAGCGTCGTCTCCAGGAACTGGCCCTTGCCCGAGCGCTGCCGCTCCGACAGCGCCATCAGGATGCCGATCGCCGCATAGAGCCCGGTGGTGATGTCGACCAGTGGCACGCCGATCCGCATTGGGCCGCTCTCGGGCGAGCCGGTCGCCGCGATCATGCCGGTCATGGCCTGGATGATGGCGTCGTAGCCGGGATTGCCGCCGCGCGGACCGTCGGCGCCGAAGCCGCAGATCCGGCAATGCACCAGGCGCGGGAATTTCTTGCTCAGCACGTCGTTGCCGATGCCCCACTTCTCCAGCGTGCCCGGCTTGAAATTCTCGATCAGGACGTCGGCCGTCTCCAGCATCTTGAGCAGCACGACACGGCCGCCCTCGGAGGCGAGGTCGAGGCCGATCGAGCGCTTGTTGCGGTTGATGCCGACGAAATAGGCCGCGTCCTCCTCGTGGAAGGGAGGGCCCCAGTCGCGCACCTCGTCGCCCGCCGGCGGCTCGACCTTGATCACGTCGGCGCCGTGGTCGGCGAGAATCTGGGTGCAGTAGGGACCACCGAGCACGCGCGTGAGATCGATGACGCGCAGTCCGCTCATTGCGCCCAAAACGGCTTCAGAACCCGCGGCTTCAGAACTCATGCCTTCGCTTCCCCTGTGTCGATCATAGATCACAGGCCTAGCGAGGTTCGCCCAAGCCAGCAATGGCCCCGGGCGTGGGGCCGCATGCACGGTCGCGGGGCAATCCCGCGGCGTGGCAAATCAACGGGAATGGCCGGCCCAAGGGGGATCTTGGGCCAGCCGATCCGCTCTTCCGATCAGACGACCGTCAGGCGAACGTCGACATTGCCGCGGGTGGCGTTGGAATAGGGGCACACCTGGTGGGCCTTCTCGACCAGGGCCTCGGCTTCGGCGCGGGCAAGGCCCGGCAGCGAGACGGCGAGATCGATGTCGAGGCCGAATCCGCCGGCCGAGCGCGGGCCGATGCCGACCGTCGAGGTCACCGAGGCGTCAGCCGGGACCTTCGGTCCGCCCTGCGAGGCCACGAACTTCATCGCGCCGATGAAGCAGGCGGCATAGCCGGCCGCAAACAGCTGTTCGGGATTGTTGCCGGCGCCGCCGCCGCCGCCGAGCTCCTTCGGCGTGGTGAGCTTGACGTCGAGCGCGCCGTCGAGCGTTGCCGCATGGCCGTCGCGGCCGCCGGTGGCCTTGGCACTGGTCTTGTAGAGGACGTTCACGGACATTTTCGTCTCCTCGGGTCTTCCGGTTGGGGTGCCGCCTGTATCGCAAGCAATTAGATTGCGCGCAATTGAATTTTGCATGCCTCACATTTAATTGTTCGCAATTGAATGTACGGCCGCCCGGTCCCAGAATGACGTAAACCGTATGAGATTCTCGATGCCCCGAAAACTATCGGCTCTCGACCCGCAGCGCCTCGACAACCAGATCTGCTTCGCGGTCTATTCGGCCGCGCATGCCTTCAACCGCGTCTACAAGCCGCTGCTCGACCGGCTCGGCCTGACCTATCCGCAATATCTGGTGATGCTGGTGCTGTGGGAGTGCGACGACGTCCCGCTCAAGGACATCGGCGAGAAGCTGTTCCTGGATTCCGGCACGCTGACGCCGCTCTTGAAGCGGCTCGAGGCCGCCCATCTGGTCAAGCGCACGCGCTCGAGCGAGGACGAGCGTCAGGTGCTGATCGCGTTGACCCCGCAGGGCCACGCGCTGAAGGAGAAGGCGCGCAGCGTTCCGCAGTCGATCCTGGCAGCGTCGGACTGCTCGGTATCGGAACTGGTGACGATGAAGGACGAGATCGTCGCGCTGCGAGACCGGCTCAATGCGGTGATCGGGGGATAGGGGTTAGAGCCGCTTCTTGGCGAAGGCGCGACCGGACGCTGACTTCAGGTATTTCTCGAATGCCACGGCCTGCTTCTCGTTGCTGAACGCGACGTAAGTCTTGAGACGCCAAGGCCCATACTTCGAGGTGTGGGGTACCTCGCCAGCATTGTGCTTTGTCAGTCGGGCGCGCAGGTCGTCGGTGATCCCGACGTAGAAGTGGAGCGAATCAAGGCTTTCAAGGATGTAGACGTACTTCACAGCACACTCCCCAGTAGTCGAGGGAGAGCTTACATCCGGTTTCGATCTGCTGACGCCCGGCTTCGCCCTTCGGGCTACGCCGCGGCAGCCTTCGCTAGCTTCGCTACGATGGAGCGGAGCTGGCTTGCCGAGCCGTAGCTGGCGAAGCCAGCGAAGGCTGGTGGAGCCAGGCGGGATCGAACCGCCGACCTCTTGCATGCCATGCAAGCGCTCTCCCAGCTGAGCTATGGCCCCTTAACCGTCCGACGCGCCGTGGGCAGCGCGTCGGGAAAGACCCAGAACCACAGTTCTGGAATTATCTCAAGTCTCTTCATCGCCTCCGACATCACCAATGATGTCGGTCACGTCCTCATCGCCCTCTTCTTCGTCGRCAATGAAGGTCGAATCGTCGTCATCGTCGTCATCGAGGGTCTCGTCGACCTCGATATCGTCCTCCGATTCGGGGACGACGGCCTTCACCTTGCCGGTGTTCTCTTCGGCATCGGCCTCCTCGAGCGAGACCAATTCTTCGGCCTCAGCCGGCTCCGGCGTGGTGTCGGCGGCCGCAGTGTGCCGGGGTTCGGCGCTGCGGGTCGCGCGGGCCGGCGCCACCGGCGCAATCGGCACCACCTCGCCGGTATACGGCGAGATCACCGGATTCTTGTTGAGGTCATAGAACTTCTTGCCCGTAGTCGGGCAAATGCGTTTGGTTCCGAGTTCGGACTTGGCCACGGCGGAGGAATCCTGGGAATGTCTGAAAAGCGGTGTTTCACTTGGCTAGTTGGCGGCCCGCTGTCAATAGCGCATTACGGGAGAAAGACATGCCCGTGACGGGCCGCAGACCATGTGGTACCTGCGCCCCAACCCTTTCGAGGGCCGATCCAAGGACACAATCTTGACCCATTCCGACCAACCGAGGCCGCTTCAGGCTCGCGCCAGCGGTCCCCTGACCGGGAAAGTGCGGGTGCCCGGGGACAAGTCGATCTCCCATCGCGCGCTCATCCTGGGCGCGCTGGCGGTCGGCGAGACCCGGATTTCGGGCCTGCTGGAGGGCGAGGACGTCCTCAATACCGCCAGATCCATGCAGGCGCTGGGTGCCAGCGTCGAGCGCATCGCCGATTTCGCCTGGTCGGTGCGTGGCGTCGGGGTGGCCGGCTTTGCGGAGCCCAGGGCGCCGCTGGATTTCGGCAACTCCGGCACCGGCTGCCGGCTGGTCATGGGCGCGGTCGCGGGCTGCCCGATTTCGGCGGTGTTCGATGGTGACGCATCGCTGCGCAGCCGTCCGATGCGGCGCATCCTGGACCCCCTCGAAAAGATGGGCGCGAAGGTGGTTTCCGGCGGTGAGGGCGGTCGTCTGCCGCTGACCGTCCAGGGCGCGCGCGATCCGCTGCCGATCACCTACAAAACCCCGGTCGCATCGGCGCAGATCAAATCGGCCGTGCTGCTGGCGGGCCTGGCGGCGCCAGGCACCACGACCGTCATCGAGACCGAGGCCAGCCGCGACCACACCGAGCTGATGCTGAAGCATTTCGGTGCCGACATCACCTCGACGCAGGAAGGGCGGCACGGCCGCCGCATTGCGCTCGCCGGGCAACCGGAGCTGCGCGGCGCCACGGTGGTGGTGCCCGCCGATCCCTCCTCGGCGGCGTTTCCGATCGTCGCGGCGCTGATCGTCGAGGGTTCCGATGTCGTGCTGTCCGACGTCATGACCAATCCGCTGCGGACCGGCCTGTTCACCACGCTGCGCGAAATGGGCGCTGCCATCGAGGAAAGCGAAGTTCGCGGCGATGCCGGCGAGCCGATGGCGCAGCTGCGCGTGCGCGCCTCGAAACTGCGCGGCGTCGAGGTGCCGCCGGAGCGCGCGCCCTCGATGATCGACGAATATCTGGTGCTGGCGGTGGCGGCGTCCTTTGCCGAGGGCACCACGATCATGCGCGGCCTGCAGGAGCTGCGCGTCAAGGAATCCGACCGGCTCGAAGCCACCGCCGACATGCTGCGCGTCAACGGCGTCAAGGTCGAGGTCGCCGGCGACGATCTGATCGTCGAAGGCCGCGGTCACGTCCCGGGCGGCGGCCTCGTCGCCACCCACATGGATCACCGCATCGCGATGTCCGCGCTGGTGATGGGCTGCGCGTCCGATCAGCCCGTGACCGTTGACGACACCGCCTTCATCGCCACCAGCTTTCCGGATTTCATTCCGATGATGCGTTCGCTCGGGGCCGAGTTTTCATGATCATCGCCATCGATGGACCCGCGGCCTCGGGCAAGGGCACGCTCGGCAAGCGCCTCGCCCACCATTACGGCTATCGTCACCTCGATACCGGCGTGATCTATCGCGCGGTGGCCTACGCCCTGATGCAGTCCGGCCATGATCTCCGGGACGAAGCGGCGGCGGTCGCTGCGGCCCTGGAACTCGATCCCGAAAAGTTCGGCAATCCCGCCCTGAAGACCCAGAAGGTCGGCGAGGGCGCCTCCATCGTCTCGGCGATTCCCAGGGTTCGCGAGGCCCTGGTCAATTTCCAGCGGCAATTCGCCGCTGATCCGCCGGGTGCCGTGCTCGACGGCCGCGACATTGGAACCGTGATCTGCCCCCATGCCGATGTGAAGATTTTCGTCGTCGCCGACCCCAGGGTCCGCGCCCATCGCCGGACCATGGAAGCGAAAGCGCGGGGCGAGGAGGCGGACGAGGCGGCCGTGCTCGCCGACATCATCCAGCGCGACGAGCGCGACAAGAACCGCCCGATCGCGCCGCTGAAACCTGCCCCCGATGCTTACTTGCTAGATAACTCCCAACTGGATATAGAAGGCGGCGTCCGGGCCGCCATCGACATTATCGAGGCCGTCCGAGCGGGCCGGTCGCGGGGTTAAGCCGCAGCCGTCATTGGAGGAAGTGCCCGCTCCCGCTCTTTGAGGTCGATACCCCCGGTCCCTGTTTTGGGGCCGGCGCGATCCAGGCTCCGGACAAGGATTTCCACGTCTCGAACGCGCGGGCCTCAGCCGGCCCGCTTCCGCTGTTCCGGTGCCAGCCGGGGCAACGAGCGGTCGCTCGAAGGTCTTGCGGACCTTCCGACACTGCGCGCCCGAGACGCCCATGAACCCAACGGCCGGCAAGACATCCGCAACTGGAGAACAAATGGCTTCGATTTCCGCTGATACCTATAGCCCCTCGCGCGATGATTTCGCCGCGATGCTCGACGAGTCCTTCGCTGGTGGCAACCTGCAGGAAAGCTCCGTCGTCAAGGGCAAGGTGGTTGCAATTGAAAAGGACATGGCCGTCATCGACGTCGGCCTGAAGACCGAGGGCCGCGTCGCACTGCGCGAATTTTCCGGCCCCGGCCGTGACAGCGAACTCAAGGTCGGCGACGAGGTGGAAGTGTTCCTCGATCGCATCGAGAACGCGCTCGGCGAAGCCGTGCTGTCGCGCGACAAGGCGCGCCGCGAAGAGAGCTGGGGCAAGCTCGAGAAGGCGTTCCAGAACAACGAGAAGGTCAACGGCGTCATCTTCAACCAGGTCAAGGGCGGCTTCACTGTCGACCTCGACGGTGCCGTGGCCTTCCTGCCGCGCTCGCAGGTCGACATCCGTCCGATCCGCGACGTTGCGCCGCTGATGAACAACTCGCAGCCGTTCCAGATCCTCAAGATGGACCGCCGCCGCGGCAACATCGTGGTGTCGCGCCGCACGGTTCTCGAAGAGACCCGCGCCGAGCAGCGTCAGGAGCTGGTGCAGAACCTCGAAGAGGGTCAGGTCATCGACGGCGTGGTCAAGAACATCACCGATTACGGTGCGTTCGTTGATCTCGGCGGCATCGACGGCCTGCTGCACGTCACCGACATCGCGTGGCGCCGCGTCAACCACCCGACCGAGGTGCTCTCGATCGGCCAGACCGTGAAGGTCAAGATCATCAAGATCAACCACGAGACGCACCGCATCTCGCTGGGCATGAAGCAGCTGCTGGATGATCCGTGGCAGGGCATCGAAGCCAAGTACCCGCTGGGTGCCCGCTTCACCGGCCGCGTCACCAACATCACCGACTACGGCGCGTTCGTCGAGCTCGAGCCGGGCATCGAAGGCCTGATCCACGTCTCCGAGATGTCGTGGACCAAGAAGAACATGCACCCCGGCAAGATCGTGTCGACCTCGCAGGAAGTCGAAGTGCAGGTGCTGGAAGTCGATTCCGTCAAGCGCCGCATCTCGCTCGGCCTCAAGCAGACCATGCGCAACCCGTGGGAGGTCTTCGTCGAAGGCCATCCGACCGGTTCGACGGTCGAGGGCGAGGTCAAGAACAAGACCGAGTTCGGTCTGTTCCTGGGTCTCGAGGGCGACGTCGACGGCATGGTCCATCTCTCCGACCTCGACTGGAAGCTTCCGGGCGAGCAGGTGATCGACAACTACAAGAAGGGCGACGTGGTGAAAGCCGTGGTGCTCGATGTGGACGTCGAGAAGGAGCGCATCTCGCTCGGCATCAAGCAGCTCGAAGGCGACCCGTTCGCCGAGCCGGGCGATGTCAAGAAGGGCGCGGTCGTGACCTGCGAAGTGCTCGAAGTGAAGGAGAGCGGCATCGAGGTGAAGATCACCGGTACCGACTTCTCGACCTTCATCAAGCGCTCGGAGCTCGCCCGTGACCGCAACGACCAGCGCGCCGAACGCTTTGCCGTCGGCGAGAAGGTCGATGCCCGCGTGATCCAGTTCGACAAGAAGGCCCGCAAGGTCCAGGTGTCGATCAAGGCGCTCGAAGTCGCCGAAGAGAAGGAAGCCATCGCGCAGTACGGCTCCTCCGATTCGGGGGCGACGCTCGGCGACATCCTCGGCACCGCGCTCAAGAACCGCGGCGACAACAAGTAAGCGAAACGTCCGTTTCGCAAGCATCAAAGCCCCGGCGCGAGCCGGGGCTTTTTTGTTGGACCCGTGGCCCGGATGGAGCGCAGCGAAATCCGGGGCCCTGCCACGATCGAAACTGGTCCCGGATTACGCTGCGCTCCATCCGGGCTGCGCGGCTCCCTGTGGTTATGGGCCTTCGCCGGGACGACAATGAGTGTGTGGCAAGGTCCTGGCTTACGCGGCTACCAGCCTTGTTTTCTTCAAATTGCGCCGCAATTGATGTATCGAGATAAGCCAATGGTCACGATGTGACGGCACAACGCGCTTGGCTTCTCATTTGGAGATATTCCGATGTCGCTCGATTCGGACATCATCGTCGATCGCCGCAGGATCCGCCGCAAGCTGACGTTCTGGCGCGTGATGGCCGCGCTGATCGCGATTGCGGCCATTGCCGGCTTCGCGCTGGTCGCGACGCCCGGTGCGCGCGGCACCTTCGCATCCGCCGGCTCGATCGCGCGGGTCCAGATCGATGGCCTGATCCGCAGCGATTCCGACCGCACCCAGGCGCTGGAGCGGCTGGAGAATTCGCAGGCCGCCGCCGTCATCGTCCACATCAACTCGCCCGGCGGCACCACCGCCGGCTCCGAGCAGCTCTACGATTCGCTGGTACGGCTGAAGGCGAAGAAGCCGCTCGTCGTCGTGGTCGAAGGCCTTGCCGCCTCCGGCGGCTACATCACGGCGATCGCGAGCGACCACATCATCGCCCAGCAGAGCTCGCTGGTCGGCTCGATCGGCGTGCTGTTCCAGTTTCCCAACGTCACCGAGCTCTTGAAGACCGTCGGCGTCAAGGTCGAGGAGGTGAAGTCCTCGCCGCTGAAGGCCGCGCCCAACGGTTTTGAGCCGACCAGTCCCGAAGCGCGCGCCGCGCTCGACGCGCTGGTGAAGGATTCCTATGCCTGGTTCAAGGGACTGGTGAAGGAACGGCGTGGCATGGATGACACGCAGCTCGAAAAAATCGCCGATGGCCGCGTCTTCACCGGACGCCAGGCGATCGATCTCAAGCTGGTCGACCAGCTCGGCGACGAGAAGACGGCCGTGACCTGGCTGGTCGAGCAGAAGGGCGTCAAGAAGGGGCTCACCGTGCGCGATTACAAGCTCCAGCCCCGCTTCAGCGATCTGCCGTTCCTCAGGACGGCCGCGGCCATCACGCTGGAAGCGCTTGGCTTAGGCTCGATTGCGCACCAGATCGGACAAACCGGCGTGGCGCAGGCGGTCGATCGCTTCGGAATGGATGGAATGCTGGCGTTATGGCAGCCGGCAGCGTCGAATTGACCGGAACCGGGCGAGCTTCGGAGGTTTTTCGCGTCTGGCGAGCGTCGGGGCAGCCCTGTTTTTTGGCATTTGTCACGCATTTTCACGACGCTCAACCTTGATTTAGCGTCTTGACAGATCAAGGTATTTTCACGGAAATGGTCATCCGCACGCTTCCGGGTCCTATCTCTCGATGATCAAATCCGAACTTGTTCAGCGTATCGCCGAGCACAACCCGCATCTGTACCAGCGGGATGTCGAGAACATTGTGAATGCGATCCTCGAAGAGATCGTAGCGGCGCTTGCGCGCGGTGATCGCGTCGAGCTGCGCGGCTTCGGTGCCTTCTCGGTGAAGCATCGCCCGGCACGCGCCGGGCGCAATCCGCGCACGGGCGCCCATGTCCCCGTCGATCAGAAGAGCGTTCCGTTCTTCAAGACCGGCAAGGAAATGCGCGAACGGCTGAATCGCGACCATCCGGATCCCGGCGGTACAGACTGAGTCCGGCGTCAGGGTTTGCCGCGGCCGGCTAGCGGTGCGGCCGGACGCTTTGATTCAAGGCGAGCGAAGCGAGATGCGAAAGTTCCTGACCGCGCTGATCGTGATTCCGCTGGGTCTGCTCCTGGTGACCTTCGCCGTCGCCAACCGGCATTTCGTCACGGTCTCCTTCGATCCCTTCATGTCGAACGACCCGTCATTGTCGGTGACGCTGCCGCTGTTCCTGCTGCTGATCCTGGTGGCTGCGCTGGGTGTCCTGGCGGGCGGTTGCGCCGTCTGGTTCGGTCAGCGGCGCTGGCGGCGCTCGGCACGCCGGCATGAGGCGGATGCGCGGGCTGCCAGGACCGAGCTCGCCGGTCTGCGGGCCTCGATGACCCCGGCGCGGCCCGAGCCGCAACGTCTCCCGGCCCCCTCCGGGGTGGGCCTTTACGGGCCCATCGGGCGAGACAAGCAGCGCGCGACGTTGTAGAAGCGGCCGCAACCGAAAACCCGGTTTTCCAGCCGCGGGCCCGCGGCCCCCATTTGCTTTGAGACCATGTCCCTGCTCGTCAAAATCTGTGGCCTGTCCACGCGCGAGACGCTCGAAACGGCGCTCGACGCGGGCGCCGACATGGTGGGGTTCGTGTTCTTTCCGCCGTCGCCGCGGCATCTGTCGCTGGAGGCGGGGCGCGAGCTCGGCCGGCAGGTGCAGCGGCGTGCGCTCAAGGTCGCGCTCACCGTCGATGCCGACGATGCCACGCTCGACAACATCATGGACGCGCTGTCGCCGGACATTTTCCAGCTGCACGGCAAGGAAAGCGTGGCGCGGCTGCGCGACATCAAGCAGCGGTTCGGCCGCCCGGTGATGAAGGCGGTGCCGGTCGAGGTCGCGGCCGATCTCGCCGTGCTGCCCGGCTACGCCGCGATTGCCGACCGCATCCTGTTCGACGCGCGCGCGCCAAAGGATGCGACGCGTCCCGGCGGCCTGGGCGCGCCCTTCGACTGGCACCTGCTCGAAAACCTCGATCTGAACCTGCCCTTTATGGTCTCCGGCGGCCTGCATGCGCAGAACGTCGCCGAGGCCCTTCGCGTGACCCGCGCCTGCGGTGTCGACGTGTCCTCCGGTGTCGAGAGCGCCCCCGGCGTGAAAGATCCGGAGATGATCAAGGCCTTCATTCGCGCATGCCGCGCCACGCAAGAGTTGAGCGTCCGATGAACATCGCCAAACCAAACTCCTATCGCAGCGGCCCCGACGAGCGCGGCCATTTCGGCATTTTCGGCGGCCGTTTCGTCGCTGAAACCCTGATGCCGCTGATCCTCGATCTGGAGAAGGCCTACACCGCGGCCAAGGCCGATCCGGCCTTCCAGGCCGAGATGAACGGCTATCTCAAGAACTATGTCGGCCGGCCCTCGCCGCTCTATTTCGCCGAGCGTCTCACCGAGCATCTCGGCGGCGCCAAGATCTACCTGAAGCGCGAGGAGCTCAACCACACCGGTTCGCACAAGGTGAACAACGTGCTCGGCCAGATCATGCTGGCGCGGCGCATGGGCAAGAAGCGCATCATCGCCGAGACCGGCGCCGGCCAGCACGGCGTCGCCACCGCGACGCTGTGCGCGCGCTTCGGCCTCGAATGCGTGGTCTATATGGGTGCCGTCGACGTCGAGCGGCAGCAGCCCAACGTCATCCGCATGGAGATGCTGGGCGCAACGGTGGTCCCGGTGCAGTCGGGCACGCGCACGCTGAAGGACGCCATGAACGAGGCGCTGCGCGACTGGGTCACCAACGTGCACAACACGTTCTACTGCATCGGCACGGTCGCCGGTCCTCATCCCTATCCGACGCTGGTGCGCGACTTCCAGTCGATCATCGGCAATGAGACCAAGGCACAGATGCAGGAGGTCGAAGGACGCCTGCCGGATTCGCTGGTCGCCTGCATCGGCGGCGGCTCCAACGCGATGGGCCTGTTCCATCCTTTCCTCGACGATTCCACCGTCGAGATCTTCGGTGTCGAGGCGGCCGGCCACGGACTGACGCAGTTGCATGCGGCGTCGATCGCGGGCGGCCGTCCCGGCGTGCTGCATGGCAATCGCACTTATCTGCTGATGGACGCGGACGGCCAGATCCAGGACGCGCATTCGATCTCGGCCGGTCTCGACTATCCCGGCATCGGCCCCGAGCATTCCTGGCTGCACGAGATCGGCCGCGTGAATTATCTCTCGGCGACCGACGACGAGGCACTCGCCGCATTCCAGCTGCTGTCGCGGCTCGAAGGCATCATTCCCGCGCTCGAGCCCGCCCATGCCATCGCCAAGGTGATGGAGCTCGCGCCGAAGCGGCCGAAAGATCACCTGATGGTCGTCAACCTCTCCGGCCGCGGCGACAAGGACGTGCCGCAGGTCGGCGACATCCTGAGGGGCAAAGCCAAGTGACCACGCGTATCGACACCCGTTTCGCCGAGCTGAAAAAGCAGGGCCGCTCGGCCTTTGTCACCTATGTGATGGCCGGCGATCCCGATCTCACGACGTCGCTCAATATCGTCAAGGCGCTGCCCAAGGCAGGCGCCGACGTCATCGAACTCGGCATTCCCTTCACCGATCCGATGGCGGATGGTCCCTCGATTCAGGCCGCAGGTCTGCGCGCGCTCAAGAACGGCATGACCTTGAAGAAGACGCTGGAACTGGTGCGCGACTTCCGCAAGGACGACAACGTCACGCCGCTGGTGCTGATGGGCTATTACAATCCGATCTACATTTACGGCGTCGACAAGTTTTTGGCTGATGCCAAGACGGCCGGCGTTGACGGCCTGATCATCGTCGATTTGCCGCCGGAGGAAGACGACGAGCTCTGCATTCCCGCGCTGAAGGCGGGCCTGAACTTCATTCGCCTCGCGACCCCGACCACCGACGACAAGCGCCTGCCCGCGGTGCTCGCGAACACATCAGGCTTTGTCTATTACGTCTCTATCGCCGGCATCACCGGTGCAGCGGCGGCGGACGCCAATGCCGTTGGTGAAGCTGTCGCGCGCATCAAGCGGCATACCAAGCTGCCGATCTGCGTTGGCTTTGGCATCCGCACGCCGGAGGCGGCGCGCGCCATTGCCGAGAAGGCCGATGGTTCGGTGGTCGGCACCGCGCTGGTCGATGCGCTCAAGAACAGCCTCGATGCGGAGGGCCGGGCGACCGCCAAAACCGTTAACGCCGTCGCCGAATTGACGGCGGCCCTGGCCCAGGGCGTCAAAGGCGCGCAACAGGCGGCGGAATAGGCCATAATTCCGCTCTCAGGGCGGGTGACACGGCGGCTTGCCGGGGGAAGCTCCGGCCGCCATATATCCCTTCAGGCGATCCAGGTGTGGATTCGCTAATCGGAGCAAATCATGAATTGGCTCACCAACGTGGTCCGGCCGAAAATCCGCAATATCCTGCGGCGGGAGACGCCGGAGAATTTGTGGATCAAGTGCCCGGATTCCGGACAGCTCGTGTTCTACAAGGACGTCGAGGCCAACCAGTTCGTCATTCCCGGCTCCAACTACCACATGCGCATGGGCGCGGTGGCGCGGATGAAGTCGATCTTCGACAACGAGACCTGGTTCGACGTCGCGTTGCCTGATGTCACGCCCGATCCGCTCAAGTTCCGTGACGAGAAGAAATATGTCGACCGCATCAAGGATGCGCGCGCCCGGACCAATCTGAACGACGCGATCAAGGTCGGCTACGGCAAGCTCGAAGGTGCCGCGGTCGTCATCGCCGTGCAGGATTTCGATTTCATGGGCGGCTCGCTCGGCATGGCCGCGGGCGAGGCCATCGTGCGCGGGCTGGAGCTTGCGGTCGAGAAGAAGTCGCCGTTCGTCGTGTTCGCGGCCAGTGGCGGCGCGCGCATGCAGGAAGGCATCTTGTCGCTGATGCAGATGCCGCGCACCACCGTTGCCGTGCAGATGCTGCGCGAGGCCAAGCAGCCCTACATCGTCGTGCTGACCAACCCGACCACGGGCGGCGTCACCGCGTCCTACGCGATGCTCGGCGACGTGCAGATCGCCGAGCCCGGCGCGCTGATCGGCTTTGCCGGCGCGCGCGTGATCGAGCAGACCATCCGCGAAAAGCTCCCCGAGGGCTTTCAGCGCGCGGAATATCTCAAGGAGCACGGCATGGTCGACATGGTCGTGCACCGCCATGATTTGCGCCCGACGCTGGCACGGCTCTGCCGTCTCCTGACCAGGTCGCCGGCGCTCGAGACCGCGTCGAAATCGGCGCAGCCGGTGTTGAGCCCGGCGCAGATCGTATCGGCCCCCGACGTGGCGCCGGCCGCGCCGCACGCGTGAACGCCTCCGCGGACAGCGCAAAACCGTCGCTCGGTGAATTGATCGGGCGGCTGTCGGCCCTGCATGATAAGCGCATCGATCTCGGGCTGGAGCGGATGCACCGCCTGCTCGAGCGGCTCGACCATCCCGAGCGCAAGCTGCCGCCGGTGATCCACATCGCCGGCACCAACGGCAAAGGTTCGACGCTCGCCTATCTGCGCGCCACGCTGGAGGCGGCGGGCCTGCGCGTTCACGCCTACACCTCGCCCTATCTGGTCCGCATCAACGAGTGTTTCCGGCTCGGCCGCGCCGGCGGCGGCGTGCTCGTCGGCGACGACGAATTGCGCGCGGCGCTGGAAGAGGTCGAACGCGTCAATGCCGGCGAGGCTGCGACCGTGTTCGAGCTGGAGACCGCCGCTGCCTTGCATTTGTTCGCGCAGAATCCGGCCGATGTGGTGCTGCTCGAAGTCGGCCTTGGTGGTCGGCTTGATTCGACCAATGTGATCGACACGCCTGCGGCCTGCGTGATCACGCCGGTCAGCATGGATCATATGGATTTCCTTGGCGATACCCTGACATCGATCGCCGCCGAGAAGGCCGCCATCATCAAGCGCGGCGTGCCCGTGATTTCGGCCGAGCAGACGGGCGAGGCGATGGCCGTCATCGAAGCGCAGGCCAAACGCATGCGCGCGCCACTGTTTGCCGCCGGCGAGGGCTGGCATGTCAATGTCGAGCACGGGCGGCTGGTCTATTCCGACGATCGCGGCCTGATGGATCTCGCGGCGCCACGCCTGTTCGGCCGCCACCAGTTCGACAATGCCGGGCTTGCGATCGCAACGCTGCGCGCCATCAGCGCCTTCAAGATCAATCAAGCGGCGTTCGAGGCCGGCATCGTCGGCGCCGAATGGCCGGCGCGGATGCAACGCATCACGGCCGGCGCGCTGCTTGGCTGGGGACCGCAGGGCTCGGAGATCTGGCTCGACGGCGGGCACAATGCCGAGGGCGGTCGCGTCGCGGCGGCCGCGCTCGGCGACCTCGAAGAGCGGGTGTCGCGGCCGCTGGTCGTGATCGCCGGCATGATGGCCAACAAGGATGCGCAGGCTTTCCTCGCCAATTTCGCCGGCCTGACCCGTCACATCATCGCGGTGCCGATTCCCGACATCGAGAATGCGATGCCGCCCGATCGCCTTGCGGATGCCGCGCGCAGCCTCAGCATGCGCGTCGAGATCATGCCCGGCGTCGAAGTCGCGCTGCGCGCGCTGTCACAGCTCGCCTACCAAGTGCCGCCGCGCATCCTGATCACCGGTTCGCTCTATCTCGCCGGCCACGTGCTCGCCATCAACGGCACGCCTCCTGCATAGAGATCCGGGCAACAGGAAATGCCAATGCGTTTTGCCGCGATTGCCGACGTCCATGGCAACCATCTCGCGCTGGAAGCGGTGCTCGCCGATATCCGCGCACAAGGCATCGCCGAGATCGTCAATCTCGGCGACATGCTGAGCGGTCCGCTGGATGCGCGGCGCACCATCGACATCCTGATGAAACTGGATGCCGTGCATGTGCTCGGCAATCACGATCGCTATCTGCTCGACCGGCCGCCCGAGGCAATGGGCTCATGGGACCGTCCCGCCCATGCGCAGCTGGATAGCCGGCATCTCGATTGGCTCCGCACGCAGCCGATGACGCGGGTATTCCGCGACCAGGTCTTGCTCTGCCACGCGACGCCCGGCGACGATGAGGTCTATTGGCTCGACACCGTGCATCCCGACGGCACCGTCGCGCTATCGCCGCTGGACCGGATCGAGCAGCTCGCGCAAGGCATCACGCAGCCGCTGATCCTGTGCGCCCACACCCATCTCGCCCGCGCCGTGCGGCTGCGCGACGGCCGGCTGATCGTCAATCCCGGCAGCGTCGGCAGCCCCGGCTATCGCGACACGCATCCGTCCCCGCATGTCGTCGAAGCCGGCACCCCGCACGCGCGCTACGCGATCCTCGAATTCGCCGACGGCGCCTGGCAGGTGACGTTCCGCCATGTCGTCTATGATCACGAGGCGATGGCCGCGCTCGCACGCCGTAACAATCAGCCGGAGCTGGCGCATGCATTGGCGACGGGGTGGATCAGCTAGCGCAGGCGCGTAGCCCGGATGGAGCCAACGGGTCGGCGCGAAGCGCCGCCCGATGACAGGCTCCGCGCAATCCGGGGGCCGACATCACGCATGGAAATCCCGGATTACGCTTCGCTCCATCCGGGCTACGAGCCGGCAATTGCCGATCTTGATATTTATGCAGGCTCGCTTGTTATAAGCAGGCTTGCATAAGGGAGGCGGCGCCATGATTGACCAAGAGGTCTGGCGGAGCGAATACGCGGTCGAGACATCGGCAGGCGCAGAGACGATCTGGAGCATCTTCCGCGATGTGCCCGGTTGGAAAACCTGGAACGCAGGTATCGAGGAGATCGACATCGACGGGCCATTTGCGGCCGGAACCTGGTTCACGATGAAGCCTCCCGGCGAGGAGGCGCTGCGCTCGCAGCTGATCGAGGTCCGCGAGAACGAGTGTTTCATCGACGAAACGCGCGTCGGCGATCTCGTCATCAAGGTCGCCCATCGCATCGAAGCCCTTGGACCGACGCGTACGCGTGTCGTTTACGCCGTCGACGCTAGTGGACCCCAGGCCTCCGAGATCGGTCCCGCTGTCGCGTCGGACTTTCCCGATGTTCTCGCCAGTCTGGCTAAACTCGCCGAAACGAGATCGGCATGACGCGGATCAGTCGCCGAGTAGCCCGGATGGAGCCAACGGGTCGGCGCGAAGCGCCGCCCGATGACAGGCTCCGCGCAATCCGGAAATCGTGCCGCAAGTGACGGCGGCCCCGGATTGCGCTGCGCTCCATCCGGGCTACCGGCAAAACAAAACGGCCGGCTTTCGCCGGCCGTTGCACAAACCTTCTGACGCGACGCGGATCAGACCGCCGACGTGATCCACTGCTGCAGCTTCGCCTTCGGCGCCGCGCCGACCTGGCGCGAGGCCATCTCGCCGCCCTTGAAGATCATCAGCGTCGGGATCGACATCACGCCATACTTCGACGCGGTCTTCGGGCTCTCGTCGACGTTGAGCTTGACGATCTTGACCTTGTCGCCCATCGCGCCGGCGATCTCGTCGAGCGCGGGGGCGATCATGCGGCAGGGGCCGCACCATTCGGCCCAGAAATCGACGACCACAGGACCGTTCGCCTTGAGCACTTCGGCTTCGAAATCGGTATCGGAAACCTTGCCAACGGCCATTGGAGTACCTCGTTCGGTTGAAAGAATCGACGCGACCTGGAATCGCGCCGGGGATCATGGCGTCAACCTATGAACGGCTCCTTGCCGGGTCAAGGACGCTCACGCCGACATGAAGGGATGCCAGCGCCGCGTCCAGCGCGGGGGCTGAAATCTCCATATATTCAAGGGCCTCGGTCCAGAGCAGGACGGCCCGGATCGGCCTTTGGGGATAAAGCCGGGCCAGCACCGCCCGGTACAGCGCAAGCTGCCGGACATAGGCCGCCGGCGCCGCGGCGGCGCTCCTCGGCGCGGCCTGGTTGGTCTTGAAATCGACGATCAGCACCTCATCCGGACGGACGACCAGACGGTCAATCTGCCCCGACACCAGCGCCGGCGGACGACCTGGGCGCTCCAGTCGGCCGGCGATGGCGACCTCGGCCCGGCTGCCGGCGGCAAAGACGGGCGCAAAGCGCGGCTCGGCGATCAGCGCGAGCACCTTGTCGGCCAGCGCGGCGCGGTCGGCCTCGGCCCAGTCCGCGGCATTGCGGGCCATGAAGCCGAGCGCGGCCTCGCGCCGGCGCCCGGCGGCGATGTCCGGCAAGGATTGCAGCAGCCGGTGCACCAGCGTGCCGCGTTGCAGCGCAAGTGCGCGCGACTGGACCGATTCGCCGGTCCGCACGCTGCGGCCCTCCTCGGCGGCCTGGCCCGACGGGCGCACCGGATCGTCGTCGAGATGTTCGCGCGGCGCCGGCGTGCGCAGCCAGGCCGGCAGCGCGACCGTCCGGTCCACCGAGGCCGCCGGCGTGCCCAGCGCCGCGACATCCGCCGGCCGGGCGAATCGCGTCACCTTGCCGAGCGGCGTCTCGACCGTCTGCTTCTCCAGGCCCGAGCCGGTGAGCCCGGTGTCGATCAGGTCGTACCAGCTCAGCTTGCGGACCGTCTTCCTGTTACCCGGCAGGCAGCCGCCGACGATCAAACGGTCAGCAGCGCGCGTCATTGCGACGTAGAGCAGTCGTCGGTACTCGTCCTCGGTCTCCTCGATCATCGCGTTGCGTGCCTCGGCGACCAGCTTCGGATCGTCGGCCTTGCGGCCGGCCCAGACCACCACCTCGCCGCCATTGCCGCGCGGGACCTGGATCAGTTGCAGCCGCTGCGAGTCCGAAGGCGAGGACGTGGTGTCGACCATGAACACGACCGAGGCCTCCAGGCCCTTGGCGCCGTGCACGGTCATCACCCGCACCTCGTCGCGCGAGATTTCCATGTCGCGCTTCACCTCGGTGTCGGCCGAGCGCAGCCAGGCCATGAAGCCTTGCAGCGAGGCCGGCGCCTTGCGCTCATAGTTCAGCGCGAGCTCCAGGAATTCGTCGAGCGCGTCGTTGGCCTCAAAGCCGAGCCGGCGCAGGATGCGCGCGCGACCCTTGTCGCCGCCGAGCAGCCAGGCATAGAAGGCGAACGGCGTCTCGTCGCGCGCACGCGCCTCGCAGGCCTCCAGGCGCCGCAGCGCTATTGCGAACTTCTCGTTTGAGCCCGCATGCTCGCCGAGCGCGCGGCGCAGCGATCCCTTGCGGTCATGGGCAAGCTGGAACAGATCGTCGTCATCGAGGCCAAACAGCGGGCTCTTCAGCGCCACGGCGAGCGCGAGATCGTCCTGCGGCAGCAGCAGCGCATCGGCAAGGTTGATCAGATCGATGATTGCGATGTGCTCGGTCAGCTTCAGCCGGTCGGCGCCGGCGACCGGGACGTTGGCGTGCTTCAACGCCTGGATCACGGCATCGAACGCATTGCCGCGACGGCGCACCAGGATCAGCATGTCGCCATAACGCAAGGGGCGGCGTTCGCCCTCGTGCCCCGTCAGCGTGCCGCTCTCGACCAGCCGCTTGATCTCGGTCTGGATGCGGCGGGCGAGCTTCACCTCGGGGCTGGTGACGGCGACGCCGTCGAACGGCGCGCGCCAGCCCTCGATATCCTGCCGGTCGTCGGCTTCGGCGAGGTCCCACAGCTCGATGACGCTCGGACCCGCGTCGGCGAGCGCATTGTGCAGGGGATGGCCGGTCTCGACCGAATGGATGCTCTTGTAGATCGCGGGCTCGCGAAAGACGTGGTCGACCGCATGCAGGATCGCGGCGCCCGAGCGGAACGAATAGGTGAAGGCGACGGGGTCGAATTTCAGCCCGGCGGCGGTGAATCTGCGGTGCAGCTCGCGCCGGCGCGCATCGAATTCATGCGGTGCCGCGCCCTGGAACGAGAAGATCGACTGCTTCTCGTCGCCGACGGCGAAAACCGTGCGGTTCAGCCCCTCGCGCGCGCCTTCGCCGGCGGTGAACTCGGAGATGATGTGGGCGACGATGTCCCATTGCCGCGGGCTCGTATCCTGGGCTTCGTCGATCAGGACGTGATCGACGCCGCGGTCGAGCTTGTAATGCACCCAGCCCGACGAGACGCGGTTCAGCATTGCCAGCGTCTTGTCGATGAGGTCGTCGTAATCGAGCAGACCGCGCTCCTGCTTCTCGCGCCGATAGTTTGCGGCGGCAGCGGTCGCGATATGCAACAGGGCAGCGGTGCGGTCGCGCACGGTGACCGCGCGGCGCTTTTCGATCAGTCCACCGATGCGTTGCGCCTCGGCCTCGAACAGGCGGGCGACGGACGGATTTTGATCGCAGAACTTCTTGGTCAGCACCGCCTTGCGCGGCAGCTTCTCGTCGGTGAGGAAGACACCGAGATAAGCATCGACCTGTGCGGCGCCGGAAAAGACTTTTGCCTCGCGCAGGCGGCCTGCCTGGTCGTTGTCCGATTTGCTGCCGTCTTCCAGCGCAAAGGCGATATCGTCCCAGCGCGATCGCGGCAGGAACGGACCATCGAGGATATCGTTCTCGACATCCTCGATGCGATCGCTGGCGTCGATGCCCAGCACCGCCGCCATCTCCGCGGCCGCGGCTTCGGCGTTGCCGGCCTGGTCGGTCCAGGCCATGAAATGATCGCGGCTCAGGCAGGCTTCGCGCACGACCTCCTTGAGGGTGACGTCGGCGGCGTTCGCCATCGCGGTCAGCAGCGCGCCGCCGGTGACACTTTCCGGATTGCGCGCGGCCTCCAGCAGCACCTTCAGATTGGCGCGCTCCATCATGTCGGTCTGGTCGCGTTCGTCGATCACGGCGAAGCGCGCCGGCACGTTGGCCTCGAACGGAAACTGCTGGAGCAGGCGCGTGCACAGCGCATGAATGGTCTGCACCTTCAGCCCGCCCGGCGTTTCCAGGGCGCAGGCGAACAATTTGCGCGCCTCGCGGCGCAGTTTGGAATTCGGGTGCGGGATGCCGACCGCGCGGATCGCCGCATCCAGCGCGGCATCGTCCAGCGTGACCCAATGGCCGAGCGTGGTGAACACGCGCTCGGCCATGTTGGCTGCGGCAGCCTTGGTGAAGGTGATGCAGAGGATCTTTTCCGGCGGGACGCCCGACAGCAGCAGGCGGATCACCCGTTGCACCAGCACATGGGTCTTGCCCGAGCCGGCATTGGCCGAGACGAAGGCCGAGGCCGTCGGATCCGAGGCGCGCGCCTGCGTCGCACGCACCGTATCGGGAATGGGACGCGGGGCCTTCACCATTCTTCAATCCCCAGTCCGCCGGCCGCGGACCATTCCTTGATGCGGGCGAGATCGTCATAGGTGCCGTAGCGATTCGTCCACATCGGCAGGTTCAGCGAGGTGTAAGGCTGGTTCTCGTCGTCGAAGGCGCGGATCAGCGCCTCCAGCTTGGCCCGCGCTTCGGCGGCCGCAATGTCCGGCGGCTGCGGCTCGTCGCCCTGCTTGTACTTGAGCTCGAGGATGCGCTCCTCGCCGGGCGGATTGTTGCCGCTGAGGCGGACATAGACGAGCTGGCTCACGGATGCGCCGGCGTCGATGTCGGGAAAGCCGCCCTCGCGCAGGATCGCGGCTTCCAGGGTGAGCTGCGGCGACAGGCCCATGCGGACCTGCTTGCCGGTCGGCGGCTGGCCGGTCTTGTAGTCGAGGATGGCGTAGCCGCCGCCCTGGCGCCGCTCGATGCGGTCGGCGCGGGCGGAGAGCTGGAAGCTGCGCTCATGGTCGAGCCTGATCGAGATCTCACCGCGGGTCTCGGCGGTGATGGCTTCGATCACGTCTCGCCGCGCCGTCTCCCATTCGCCAAACCAGCGCGCGATGCGCTGGAAGCGCGGCCACCACAGCGCCCGCGCCTCGGGCCGCTCCATCAGCGGCGCAAAATATTTTTCGCCGATCGCGCGCAGCACGCGGGCGGGATCGGCGGGCAGGCGCGTTGCATAGCTTTCCGTGAATTCGCCGAGTGCGTCGTGGATCGCCGAGCCGCGATCGGCCGCCGAGAGCGGCATGTCGACGGGGTCGAGCGCGTCGAGCCGCAAAATGTGCTTGGCGTAGATCGTATAGGGATCGCGCAGCCAGTCCTCGATCGCGGTGACCGACATCTTCAGCGGCCGCGTCGCGCGCGGCGGCCGCGGCTCGGGCTGCTTGATCGGCTTGACGTCGTCGGGCTGGTCCAGCGCGCTTGCGAACTGCACATACTGCTCGCCGGCGCGGATCGCCGCCTTCCAATGTGCGTCGCCCGCGACCGCCTCGAGCCGGTGCAGGAAGCGCGAGGCCACCGCCGGCGCGCCGCCGGCTTTCGCGGAATGAGTCAGGATCACTTCATCGGCGCCGAGCAGCTGCGCAAAATCGTGGGCGGAGAGGCCGATGCGGCGCTCCGGCAGATCGAGGCCGAGCTCATGCCGCATCGGCCGGCTCAGCCAGGGATCGATGCGCGGCGCCGGCGGCCAGACGCCCTCGATCAGGCCGCCGACGATGACACGGTCGGCCTGCATCAGGCGCGATTCCAGCGGACCGTAGATATGAAGCCGTGCGCCCGGCCTGTCCCGACGCCGCACCGCGCGATCGCCGAACGCGGTCTGGAAGACGTCCGGATAATCCGGCAGCGGAACCATCAATCCGCTGGTCGTGCCACCGCGCAAGAGATCGTCGAAGGCGCCGGCGAGCGCGAGGCCCTCGCGCTCCTCGAACGCAAGCGAAATGCCCTGCTCATCGCGCGACAGCTCGACCAGGATCTCGCGATGCCGGTGCGCGAGCTCGGCGAAGTCATATGGTTTCGACGAGGCCAGGCTCTCGATCGGCGCCAAGGCGTGTCGCAAGGCATCGATCAGCGCCTGGATGCGATCGAGGTCCTCCGCCTTGAGACGTGCGCGCGGCTCCGCGCGGTGCAAGGCGGAAACCTCGCCGCGCCACAGTTTTGCGAGCTCCTCGCGAAAACGGCCGAATTCGCGCGAGAGGCCTGCCGTGCCCGCAGGAGGCCGCGTGCCGCGCAAGACGGCAAGCTCGAGCCCCTCGATCGCCGTCTTCCACGCGCCCGGTCCGCGGCCGAGCCGGCACAGCGGATGTTTCAGCATCGCGAGCAGTGTCGGCGGCTCCAGTCCCTTGGTCGCCGCCTCCGCCGCGAGGCGCGCAAAGACGCCGGCCGAGGTTTCCATCAACACGTCGCCGCCGGAATCATCGAAAGCGAGGTTCCATCGTGTCAGCGCGGCCATCACCCGCCGCGCCAGCGCGCGGTCCGGCGTCACCAGCGCCGCCGATTTGTCGAGATGCCGCGCCTCGCGCATCGCAATGGCGATCGCAAGCGCCTCCATCTCGGGATTGGGAGATTCGACGACCGCGAGATTCGCCATGCCGGCGGTGATCTTTGCGGCCACATCCGGTTGCTTCAGGCGGTCGTGCCAGATCTCCGTCTTCGCCGATGGCCGCATCGATTCGGATGCCAGCAGATCCCGCCCACCTTCCGCCGGCGGCTGGAGAATATCGACATCGCTGCGCTTGATGCCAAAGCGCTGCAACAACGCGTGCATGGCATAWTGCGGATGGTTCGATGCCGGATGCTCGGCGAACTTGCCGAGTGCATCGCGCACGCCGCCGATGGTTCGCCAGGCGTCCTCGTCGAGATCGGTGTCGAGTCCCGGCAGCACCACCGCGCCATGCGGCAGCGATGCGACCGCGAGGAGGAATTTTGCGGTGGCTGGCATCGAGCCGGTCGAACCGGCCGCAATCACCGGCCCGCGCGGATGCGCGGTCAACCGCTTGGCCTCCGCCGCGATCAGAAGATCGCGCCGCGCCGCGGGCTCGATCCGGTTGATCTCGGCGAGATGGCCGGGCCAGGCGATGCGCGCGATGCGCAGGAATTCGAGCGAGTGCTGCCAATATTGATCGAGCTGGTCAGGCACGAGGCCGTCGAGCGCACTCCAGTCGACGCCACGCGTGACCATGTCGTCGATCAGGCGTGCGAGATCGGAGGCGAGCGCAAGCGTCGAGGCGGGGCCGCCGACCACCAGCGGTGCCAGCACCGGGCCCTTGGCCCAGGCCGCAACCAGCCGCGCCAGCGTCAGCCGCCGGTCGAGCTCGCCGAGCCGCGGCGGAATCTCGAGCGGGGCTGCGCTCGAAAACTGCTCGGCTTCGTCGGCGAAGGCGAGCTCGTCCTCGTCGATGTCGCCGAGCGCGACGATGCGCGGCAGCACCGCCGCGTCCGCCTGCATCTCGTCGAGGAAGATCTCGCGAACGACGCGCATGGCGCGCCGCGTTGGCAGATAGAGCGTGGCGTCCGCAAGCCGCGCCGGCTCGTTGCGCGCCTCGAAGCCGTCGACCAGCCGGCCGTCGAGCAGGCTCGATACGACCGTGCGCAGGAACGGAACTGAGATGGGAACGCTGAAAACGCGCATGGGCTGCCTGATTCGGGATCAGGCGCCAATATAGGGCGGCGGACTCAAATGGATATGGGCGGAGGGGAGATCGTCCCCGCTCTCCCACTGTCATTCCGGGGCGATGCGAAGCATCGAACCCGGAATCTCGAGATTCCGGGTTCGCGCTTACGCGCGCCCCGGAATGACGGGAGGCCTTACGCCACGCTCTCCAGAAACGCCTCTTCCGCCGCGTGCACGGCGTCGGGGGTGCCGACATGCATCCAGACGCCGTCGAGGCGCAGGCCGAACAGCCGCTCCTGCTCATTGGCGCGGTCGAACATCTTCGTCAGCGAGAACTCGCCCGTTGGCGCGCCGGCGAAGATCGACGGCGACAGAATGGCCGCGCCGGCATAGACGAACGGAACGACCTCCTTTTCCTTGCGCTTGCGCAAGGCGCCGTCGGGCAGCATGCCGTAATCGCCACGGCCGCCATAGCCGATGCTGGTCGCGGTCGGCGCCATCAGCAGCAGGATGTCCATCCGCGCCGGATCGAAGTTTTCCGCAAGGCGCGCCAGGTTGGAGCGCACGCCATCGATCCACAGCGTGTCGGAATTGACATGGAAGAACGGCGCATCGCCGAGCAGCGGCAGCGCCTTGACCACACCGCCGCCGGTGCCGAGCACCTGGTCGCGCTCGTCCGAAATGGTCACGCGCGGATGCCGGCGGCCCGCGACGTGGTCGATGATCTGGTCCGGCAAATAGTGCACGTTGACGACCGCCTCGGTCACGCCGGCCTGGCCGAGCTTGTCGAGCACATGGTCGAGCAGCGGCTGGCCGGCCACCGGCACCAGCGGCTTCGGCATCTTATCCGTCAACGGACGCATGCGCAGGCCAAACCCTGCGGCGAGCACCATGGCTTTGGTCGGTTTGACGGACATCCTTCGCCTTTTTCGGACCTTTTGATTTCGCGTTCGCAGCAATCCTAGCACGGGCCTCGGTCAGCTGCACCGAACCTCAACCGCCTTAATCACCCGCCGTGACGTTTGTACGACGGGTGTTGCCATCATGCTCCGACGGCTGTGGAGCGCACTTTTTTCTTTCTGTCGCCCAGCTTGAGGAAATTGACGCCGATCTGGTCGCCATTGACCCAGGCCAGCTCGCAGCGGCGGTAAGCAAGTCCGGTGGACGACAGCAGCAGAAAGAATTCCTTCAGATGGAGGCCTTCGACCGAGCCGTCGATGGTCAGCTTGGCGCCGCTCTCGGAGACGTCCTCCATGGTGCAGTCGCGCCGCCAGGTGCCGTCGATCCCCATCATCTGGGCCGCAATCCCGCGCTCGAAAACAACCCGGCTATTCCCCCGCTGGTCCGTCTTCACCGCCATCTGCCCTGCTCCAGCCCCGTCGTGATCCGGCTGCTCGCCTCCAGAATACCGGCGTCTTGGCTAACAGCCGGTAAATCGGCCTCGAATCAGGATTGGGGCGGCGGGACGTTGGCGAGATACCAATCGCGTAAAGGGCCAAGCGCGGGATGCGCCAGCGAACGCTGGAGATAGGTCCAGATCCGCGGCTGGTGGCGCAGATAATGCGGCTTGCCGTCGCGGCGGTTGAGGCGGGCAAAGGTGCCGAGCAGGCGCGTATTCCGCTGTGCCGACATGATGACATAGAGCTCGGCGAAGCCGGCCGGATCGAAGCTCGCATCTTCCGCGCGGCGCGTCTTGATGTAGCGCGACAGCAGCGTCAGCTCGAGGCTTTCGGGCACGTCGATGCGGGCGTCCTGGAGCAGCGAGACGACGTCGTAGGATTGCGGTCCGAGCACGGTGTCCTGGAAGTCGATCACGCCGACGCGTGCGATGCCGGTGCGCTCCGAGAGCCAGATCAGATTCGGCGAGTGAAAATCGCGGATGATCCACGTCTTCGGCGCCGCCAGCGGCTTCTGCAACAGCTCGCGCCACATCGTGAAAAATTCCGCGCGGGCCGCCTCGCTCAGCGGAGCATTGCGGTCGGGCAGATACCATTCCGGCATCAACCCGATTTCGATCAGCAGCGCCTCGGCGTCGAAGACCGGAATGGCGTAGGTCTGCTCAGCCAGCGGCAGCGTTTCCGGCAGCGTCCTGCCGTGCAGCGCGGCCAGCACATCGGTCGCGGCTTCGTAGCGCGCGGACATCGGACGCGGCGGATCGCCTTCGATCACGCCCTCGCTGCCGAAATCCTCGGTGATCAGGAAGCCGTGGTCGAGATCGGAGTGATGGATCGCGGGCGCGGAGATGCCTTGCGCGCGCAGGCCTTCGTCGATCGCCACGAAGGGTTTGACGTTCTCGGCGAGATGCACCGCGGCGCTGTAGGATTTCCCGCCGTAGACGGCTGCGCCGTCGGGACGCTGCGGAAAGTTCATGAGGATGACGATGCCGTCGTCGCGGATCAGCCGCGCATAGGAACGGGTCGAGGCGTCGCCGGCCATGCGCTCGCGCGTCGCGCCGATGTAGCCGGATGCGTCGAGGAATTCGCGCAGCGCCTCCAGCCGCGCGACCTGGGCTGCGCCCTTGCCGTAACCGGTGATGTCGGCGGCGCGCGCGTTCGAGCCTAGCGCCGGCCGGTGCGTCAGCGCGATGTCGATGCGGTCTTCGGGCATGGCCGACGGCGCCCGCTCCGGCCATTCGATCAGCACGAGCGTGGCGTCCGGCAGCGGCGACAGCCCGATCTCCTCGAGCTCGCTCTCGTCCTCGACGCGATACAGATCGGCATGCATCACGGAGAATGGCGGCAGCTCGTAGCCCTGCACCAGGGTGAAGGTGGGGCTCGGCACCTCCAGCGCCCCGTCGCCGGCGAGATAGCGGATCATGGCGCGCGCCGCCGCGGTCTTGCCGGCGCCGAGATCGCCGGTGAGCGTGATGACGTCGCCGGGTCCGACCAACAACGCAAGGTCGGCCATCAGCTCTGCGGTGGCCGTCTCGTTGACGAGCGCGACGGAGAATGTCGCTGACGTGGTCGTGGGCGCGCTCATTCGGCGGCGTCGCGATGCGCCGCCTGGTCGGTCGGGAAGTCGCAGATCACGACCGTGCCGCTGCCCACGATCGAATCCACCCGCACCTTGCCACCATGCAGCTCGACAAAGGAGCGCACCAGCGACAGCCCGAGCCCGGCGCCGCGATGACGCGAGCCCTGCGAGCGGCTTTCGAACCAGTTGAACACCTTGTCCTTCATGTCGGCGGGTATTCCAGGCCCGGAATCTGTCACGGTGAAGACGACATTGCGGTCGGTTCGGCGCGCGCTGATGCCGACAGTGGAATCCTGTGGAGAGAAGCCGACGGCATTGGCCAGCAGGTTGTAGAGCACCTGCACCACGCGCTTCTCGTCGCCGGTGAAGCTGCCGACATCCGGGGCGATCTCGACCTTGAGGCGGATGCGGTCGGTGGCGAGCCGGTCCTGGATGCCTTCGGCGGCAAGTTCGATGGCCTTGGTGACGTCGACCGGTCCGAGTTCCAGCTTCATCGCGCCGGCATCGATGGTCGCAAGATCGAGGATGTTGTTGGTGAGCGCGAGCAGCGCGTTGGTCGATTTGGTGACGTAGTCGAGATATTCGGCCTGCTTCGGCGTCAGCGGGCCGGTCGAGGGATCGCTGAGGAAGTGGGCGAAGCCGATGATGGTGGTCAGCGGCGAGCGCAGCTCGTAGGAGACGTGGTGGACGAAATCCACCTTCATCTGGTCGGCGGCCTCCAGCGCCTCGTTGCGCTCGCGCAGCGCGCGCTCGACGTTCTCGGTGTCGGTGATGTCCTGGAACGTCAGCATGGTGGCGCCGTCGGGCAGCGGCCGGATCATGCCGTCGAGCACGCTGCCGTCCTTGCGCTCCAGCTTGAGCGGGACGTCGGCACGGTTCTCGATCGACGTGATGGCCTCGCGGATCTGCCGCCAGACGATCGCGTCGTCGAACAGTTGATGGCACCAGCCTTCGACGGTCTGGATGTGCGGCTCGTCGCGCATGGCGTCGCTCGACAGCTTCCACATCCGGACGAAGGCCGGATTGAACAGCTGCGCCTTGCCGTTGCTGCCGAACACCGCGACGCCCTCGGCGAGGCTGTCCAGCGTCTCGCGCTGGACCCGGATCAGGCCGTCGAAGCGGCGGGCGAGCTCGAGGCCTTCGGTGACGTCGTCGAACAGATAGGTGACGCCGCCTTCCGGGTTCGGCGTGGTGACGACGGAGAGCGCGCGGCCGTCGGGCAGGAACCAGGTGTCCTTGGTGGTCTCGACCGCGCGATAGGCCTCGTGCAGCTTGGTTTTCCAGGCGCGGAAGTCCGGTTGCTCCGGCAGTTTGCGTGCGGCGCGGAGCTGGTCGAGCACGCTGGAATCGTCGGGGCTGCCGTCGAGGAAGGTGCGGTCGAGGTCCCACAGCCGCCGGTAGGAATCGTTGTAGAAGGCGAGCCGCCGCTGGCCGTCGAACAGGGCGACCCCGGAGGAGAGCTGGTCGAGCGTGCGGCGATGCGCTTCCGCCATCCGCACCAGCGCCGAGCTCAGCGCGTCGGCCTCGCTGGCATCGATGGCGACGCCGACGCTGCCGCTGCCGACCTTGACGGCGCGCACGTCGTAGATACGCCGCTCGCCGCCGATCACGATCGGCAGCCGCGAGGTGAAGCCGGCGGCGTCCTTCAGGCCGCGTTCCATGGCGGTGCGGTCGGCACTGTCGAGCAGCTCGAGCTTGCGCTGCTGGGCATCGCCGACGCTGGTCGCCTCGGTGGCACGCACATAGGCGGGATTGGCGAAGGTCAGTGCGCCGTTCTCGCCCTTGGCCCAGATCGGCCACGGCGCCGCCGCGGCAAAGCCGCGCAGCATCTCGGTCTCGTCGGAGAGCGCCTTGTAGCGCAGATTGGTCTCGGCCAGTTCGCGGCGCAGGCCCGACAATTCGCGGATCCGGACAATGGCCTGACCGCCGATGGCGCGGCCGATGGCCTCGAGCGTGCGGCCGTTGGCCGTGGTCAGCGTGATCTGGAACCCGTCGCCGCGGTCACGAAGCGCATCGACCGCGTGATCGATCTGGAGCGCCGGTTCCGGCGGCAGCCAGGTTCCGAACGCGAGCACGCGTTGCGGAGACGAGTCGCGCGGCAGCACCATCGAGATGTCGCCGGAAATCTGCGCGCGATTGTCGCCGGCCGGCCAGGAGATCAGGATCTGCGGCTCGGCGAACAGCAGCGCGCCGAAGCGGTCGGCCTGGAGCTGCAGGTCCCCGATCCGCGTCCGCAGCCGCGCCTCGTTCGTCGCCGTGCGCACGCGCGTGCGCATCAGAAGAATCGCAGCCAGGACCGAGAAGCCGAGCAGGGCCAGTGCGGTCGCCAGCACCGCGAGTTCCTGCCGGTTGAAGTCCAGCACGATGGAGAGGGTGTCGACGAGGTCGGCCGCCTCGGCCGGCGCAGCCGGCAGCAACGCCGCGAGAGCACTTCCCACAAGGCCGTCGCGCACCAGGGATGTGCATGACAGCAGCGTCCGACGCATCGACACGATCACGCCTGACATAGTTGCCCCAAGACCGCACGGATTTGCGCGCGGCGACCCCCGTCGCGCGCGAATCAAAGGACAATACCCCCACCGTGACTCCACCGGTAAGAGTCCAGATCGTGAACGCAAACGTAGCCCCACAAAAATGCCGGCCGGGCGGTTCCAACCCACGTAATTCCTCGGGTGATTCGGCTGAAGCTGTCGTGCGTTAGCGCGTCACGCAGATTGGCTGCCACGATGCAGGTGCGCTCCCTCCCCGCTCGCGGGGGAGGGTTGGGGACAGGGTGTTTCCGCAACGGGACAATCCCCCAGAGGAAAGAGCCCTCACCCGCGTCGCTTCGCTCCGCGACCTCTCCCGCAAGCGGGAGAGGTGTATCCAACACTCAGCCCGGCTAGCGGCCGGTCGAGCCGAAGCCGCCGGCGCCGCGATCGGTCGCCGACAGCGTCGCCACGGGAACCAGCGCGGCCTGCACCATGGGTGCGATCACCATCTGCGCGATGCGCTCGCCGCGCTTGATCACGAAGGGAACCGCGCCGTGATTGATCAGGATCACCTTGATCTCGCCGCGATAGTCGGCGTCGATCGTGCCCGGCGAGTTCAGCACGGTGACGCCGTGCTTGGCGGCGAGCCCCGAGCGCGGCCGCACCTGCGCCTCGTGCCCGGGCGGCAATGCGATCGCGAGGCCCGTCGGCACCAGCGCATACTGGCCCGGGGCAAGCGTCACAGGTTCGCCGTCCGGAACCGCAGCCATCAGGTCGAGGCCCGCGGCCTCCGCGGTCTGATAGGCCGGCAGCGGCAGTCCTTCGGCATGGGCCATGCGTTGCAGTTCGACCGTGACTTTCGTGCTCAAGATGCGGGCTCCAGGGATTTGCCGATCACGCTCTTGACGATGTGCGCGATCAGTTCGGTGGCGACCTGTTCCTTGGTCATCACCGGCCAGGAATCAACCGCGATCTCGGCGTTGTTCTCGTCATTCTTGCGGCTGATGAGATGAACGGTGTTGCGGTCGCCGCCCATCACCCCGGTTGCGGGCGAAACGTCGTTGGCGACGATCCAGTCGCAGCCCTTGCGCTGGAGCTTGGACTTGGCGTTGTCGATCAGGTGCTCGGTCTCGGCGGCGAAGCCGATCACCAGCGGCGGGCGCTTGTCCTCAAGCTTCGAGATCGTGGCGAGGATATCGGGGTTCTCGACCAGCTGTAGCGGCGGCATGCCGGCCGAGGTCTTCTTCAGCTTTTGCTCGCCTTCATTGGCGACGCGCCAGTCGGCGACCGCGGCGGCGAAGATGGCGATGTCGGCTGGGAGCGATCCCTGGACCTGCTCCAGCATCTGCCGCGCCGATTCCACATGCTTCACCGTCACGCCCTGGGGATCGCCAAGATCGACCGGGCCGCTGACCAGGATCACCTCGGCCCCGGCGGCTTGGGCGGCTGCGGCAATGGCAAAGCCCTGCTTGCCGGAGGAGCGGTTGGCGATGTAGCGCACCGGATCGATCGGCTCATGGGTGGGGCCTGCGGTGATCAGCACGCGCTTGCCGGCGAGCGGGCGCGGCACCGGCGGCCGCAGCAGGCGCTCGGCGGCAGCCGCAATCTCGACCGCCTCGGACATCCGGCCGATTCCGGCTTCGCCTGCTTCGGCCATCTCGCCGGAATTGGGCCCGATCAACACCACGCCATCGCGCTGAAGCAGGCCGACATTGCGGCGCGTGGCGGCGTTGTTCCACATCAGCGGATTCATCGCCGGCGCCAGCAGCACCTTGCGGTTGGTCGCGAGCAGGATGGCGCTGGCGAGATCGTCGGCGTGGCCGTTCGCCATCTTGGCCATCAGGTCGGCGGTCGCCGGCGCCACCACGATCAGGTCGCAGTCGCGCGCCAACCGGATATGGCCGGCGTCGAACTCGCTCTGGGGATCGAACAGGTCGGTATAGACGCGCTCATGCGAGAGCGCACTGACGGCCAGCGGCGTGACGAATTGCTGTGCCGCCTTGGTCAGCACGCAGCGCACCTCGACCCGCCGCTCCTTCAGGCGGCGGATCAGGTCGAGCGACTTATAGGCGGCGATCCCGCCGCCGATGATCAGGGTGACGCTGGCCTCAGGCAGGGCGCCGGTGCGCGGGGACGTGGCCGCGGGGGATGCCGCGGGCGGCACCGCGAACGGCGTCAGCGGCTCCTCGCGGCCCTCGATCAGCTCCCGCAGGATGACCCGGACCTCTTCCTCGACCGACCGGCGGTTCTTGGCCGAGCGCAGGCGCAGATAGGTTTTGACGTTCTCGTCGAGCTTGCGGATGGTCAGGCTTGCCACGACACCCTCCAGCACGGAATGATAGCGATGCTATCATCTCTATGATTGCAGTGCAATCATAGATTCCGGACGGCGATGAGGATGCCGATGAAGGTCGCGGCGATGATCCAGAGCGCCACGGTGCGCCAGCGGTTCTTGCGGCCCTCGCTGCGGCCCATCGCCGCGATGCTCTCCGGCGACAGCCGCAGGCCCTCCCGCGTCATGGTCTCCAGCTGCTCGAGCACGATGACAGAGCGCTGCGCGATGTCGGGAAGCCGCATCAGCACGCGCGCGAGGTCGCCGGTGCCGGACAGCGCGCCCTGGACCCGGCCGATCGGACCGAGATTGCGCTCGATCCACTCGCGCACCACGGGGTCGGCGACCTTCCAGATGTCGAGCCTGGGATCGAAGGCGCGCGCCACGCCCTCGACCACGACCATGGTCTTCTGCAGCAGGATCAGCTCGGGCCGCGTCGTCATGTCGAACAGGCCGGTGACCTCGAGCAGCAGCGTCAGCAGCCGCGCCATCGAGATCTCCTCGGCGGTGCGGTTGTGGATCGGCTCGCCGATGGCGCGGATGGCCTGCGCGAAATTCTCGACCGAATGATGCGCGGGCACGTAGCCCGCCTCGAAATGCACCTCCGCGACGCGGCGATAGTCGCGGGTGATGAAGCCGAGCAGGATTTCCGCGAGGAAGCGCCGCTCCTTCATGCCGAGCCGGCCCATGATGCCGAAATCGACCGCGACGAGACGTCCGGCCTCATCCAGGAACAGATTGCCCGGATGCATGTCGGCGTGGAAGAAGCCGTCGCGCAGCGCGTGCCGCAGAAAGCTCTGGATCACCTTGCGGCCGAGATCGGGCAGATCGACCTGCGCCTCCGCCAGGCGCTTGTGATCGTTCAGCGCGATGCCGTCGATCCACTCCATCGTCAGCACGTTGTGCGTGGTGCGGTCCCAGTCGACGGTCGGCACGCGGAAATCAGGATCGTCGCCTGTGTTCTCCGCCATCTCCGACATTGCAGCCGCTTCAAGCCGCAGGTCCATCTCTATCGCGACCGAGCGCGACATCGTGTTGATGACCTCGATCAGGCGCAGCCGCCGTGCCTCCGACGAATAGGCCTCGGCCTTGTACGCGACGAAGAAGAAATCCGAGAGATCACGGCGGAAGCGCGCAGCTACGTTGGGCCGCAACACCTTGACCGCAACCGACTTGCGGACACCGTCGCGCAACACCTCGCCGCGATGCACCTGCGCGATCGAGGCGGCGGCGACCGGCTGGCCGAAGCTTGCGAACACGTCCTTGAGCGGCCGCTCCAGCGACGTCGCGATCGCAGCCTCGGCTTCTTCCTGCGAAAACGGCGGCAGGCGATCCTGGAGGCTTTCGAGGTCGCGCGCCATGATGACGCCGACGACGTCCGGGCGCGTCGCCAGGAATTGTCCGAGCTTGAGATAGGCCGGGCCCATCCGCGTCAGCGCGCGCGACAGCCGTGGCCCATGCTTGGGACCGCGCCGTTCGATCAGGCGTGCAAGCTTCAGCGCGAGCTGGCCGGGCGGCGGCACCAGGCTCGGATCGACGGAGCCGAATACGCCCTCGCGCGCGAACACGAACGCGGCGCGCATCAGGCGCGACATGTGAGTGATGGCAGAGATCACAAACGCCAGCCCGAATGCAGTGCGACGATGCCGCCGGTCAATGTCTGCCAGTTCACGCGGGCGAAGCCGGCATCGCGGATCATGTCGGCGAAGGCGGCAGGCTTTGGAAACTTGCGGATCGATTCGACCAGATATTGATAGGATTCGGCGTCGCCCGTCACCATCCGCCCGAGCRGCGGGATCACATTGAACGAGAACATGTCATAAAGCCGATCGAGGCCGGGCATCTCGACGGTGGAGAATTCCAGGCACAGGAAGCGGCTGCCGGGCTTCAGCACGCGATAGGCCTCGCGCAGCGCCAGATCGATCCGCGGCACGTTGCGAATGCCGAAAGCGATCGTATATGCGTCAAAGCTGCGGTCGGCGAAGGCAAGCGCTTCGGCATTGCCCTCGACGAAATCGACCTGGGTCTCGAGATGCCGCTTGGCGGCGCGCTCGCGGCCCACAGTCAGCATCCCGGAATTGATGTCGCAGACGGTGGCATGGAAGCCGGGGCCTGCCGCCTTGGCGGCGCGGAACGAGATGTCGCCGGTGCCGCCGGCGACGTCGAGCAGCGCGAACGGCCGCTCGCCCCTCGGCGGATCGAGCGCGGTGATCATGATGTCCTTCCAGACCCGGTGCAGGCCGCCGGACATCAGGTCATTCATCAAATCATAGCGCGAAGCCACGCTGTGAAACACATCGTTCACCAGCGTCTGCTTGTCGCCCAGGGGAACGTCCCTGAACCCAAAATGCGTGGTTTCGCCCGACCGATCCATTACTCTACTCCACGAGGCGACCATAGCGCGCCCGCCGCAATGGCGCTATCACACCACCCTCATAAGGTGAATGCCTGACCATGCCTGAATTGCCCGAAGTCGAGACCGTCCGGCGCGGCCTTCAGCCCGTCATGGAGGGTGCAAGAATCCTCGTCGCGGAGGCCCGGCGGCCGGATCTGCGCTTTCCGTTTCAGCCGGATTTCGTGGCCCGGCTCCAGGGCCAGGTCGTCACCGGGCTCGGCCGCCGTGCAAAATATCTCATGGCCGATCTCGCCTCCGGTGACGTGCTGCTGATGCATCTGGGCATGTCGGGCTCGTTTCGCGTCATCAAGCCGGACGACGAAGCGGCGCCTGGCGAGTTTCACTATCCGAAGGGTAAGGACTCCACGCATGACCACGTGCTGTTTCGGATGTCCTCGGGCGCCGACATCGTCTTCAACGATCCGCGCCGCTTCGGTTACATGAAAGTGATCGCGCGCAACGCGCTCGAAGACGAGCCGCTGTTGCGCGGGCTCGGCCCCGAGCCGCTCGGCAATGCGTTCGACGCCGCGATGCTGGCGCGCTCCTGCGCGGGCAAGGCCACGAGCCTGAAGGCCGCGCTGCTCGACCAGCGCGTGGTGGCGGGGCTCGGCAACATCTATGTCTGCGAGGCGTTGCATCGCTCGCATCTGTCACCGCGGCGGATCGCCGCGACACTCGCGACCAAAAAGGGCGAGACGACCGACCATGCCAAGCGGCTGGTCGGCGCGATCCACACCGTGCTGAACGACGCCATCAAGGCCGGCGGCTCCTCGCTCCGCGACCATCGCCAGACCACGGGCGAGCTCGGCTATTTCCAGCACGCGTTCAAGGTCTATGACCGCGAAGGCGAGACCTGCAAGACGCCTGCTTGTGGCGGCACGATCAAGCGCTTCACCCAGAACGGCCGTTCGACCTTCTGGTGTCCGAAATGTCAGAAGTGACGTAGCGCCGTAGCCCGGATGGAGCGCAGCGCGATCCGGGTCCAGCCTCTCCGCGGAGAGACTTTCCCGGATTTCGCTTCGCTTCATCCGGGCTACAAAGAGCCCGACATTGCGAGCATAGCGAAGCAATCCGGCCAGGCTGGTGGCCGGATTGCTTCGTCGCCGAGGCTCCTCGACCGGATGGCGAAGAGCCATGCTGACGCCTGAGCGGTCGCCCCGCTCAGGACGCCAGTGTCGGGGTCTCGTCCGACGCGAGCTCGGCGGCGTGCAACATGCCGTCTGCGGCCGAGATGACCTGGTCGATCAGGACATTGGTCGTGGCGCTGAGCTCGAGCCGGGTCTCGATCCACTGCCAGAGGCCGCGGATCTCGTCGGCCGACTTGCCGTTCGGCGCGAATTCGCTGACGGCGAGGCCGCTCGCGAGCGAATCCTGGTGATCGTTGCGCATCGCGATCAGCGGCCGCGCGAGCACGTCGGCGAGATCGAGCGCGGCCTCCTCGGCGAGCGTGTTGGCCGCATTGTCGATGCGCTGGCCGCGGATCGGCGTCTGGTTCAGCACGAAGCTGTAGGGCCGCTTCCAGGCGCGCGCGACGCTGAGTGTCGAGACTGTCGCCTCGATGTCGGCGACGGACGGGCGGGCCGGGATCAGGCAGAGATCGGAATGGCGGATCGCGGCGGTGGTGGCGGCGCTGAGGCCGGCCGCGGTATCGACGATCGCGAGCTGCAGGCCGCTGTCGGCCAGCATGTTCAGGCGCGGCGCGATGTCGGCAGCGTGATAGATCGGCTCGACGACGAGATCCTCGGTGGCGCGACGGCGCTGCCAGTTGGACAGGGTGCCCTGCGGGTCGGTCTCGATCAGGCGGACGGTGAAGCCGACCTGCTTGGCTGCCAGTGCGAGGCCGATGGCAAGCGTGCTCTTGCCACTACCACCCTTTTGGGTGGCCAGTACGATCGTGTGCATTGAAGATGATTCCTTTGGAGTGCTTGGGCCTTGGGGTAACGCCACGCGAACGTGCATCGCTTCTCGATGCTGAGCTCTTCTCGCTCAGGACGTGCCTTGCCCGATCCAAAGGGGACCGCGGATGTCCGAATCAACGGCAACGATGATGGCAGAATCGGGAATGCCAGCTAATCCGTACCAATACTGGACCCGTAATCGCGCGTATGATGTGCTCGCCGCCGTGAATAAAAGGGACAGGCGCATGAGCGGAAACTGGCGCGACCGGACGGCAACGACCTTTGAGTGCCAGAAAATGCCGGCGGTCTCGAGCCGCGGCATGGTGGTCAGCAACCATCCGCTGGCCTCCAGTGCCGGCGCCGAGATGCTGGCGGCCGGCGGCAACGCCATCGACGCCGCGATCGCGACGCTGTTCACGCTGACCGTGGTGGAGCCGATGATGGTCGGCATCATCGGCGGTGGCATGGCGCATATCAGGCTGGCCGACGGCAGCCATCGCTTCATCGACGGCCAGAGCACCGTGCCCTCGGCGGTGCGCGACAACACCTACACGTCTAAGCCGGGTTCTGCCCATGACGTCTTTGACACCGTCGGCAATGAAAACCTCAATGGGCCGAGAGCGGTTGCGGTGCCGGGTTCGCTAAAAGCCTGGTGCGAGACGCTGCGCCGGTTCGGCACCATGCCGCTCGCCGACATCATGCAGCCCGCGATCAAGCACGCCGCGCGCGGCTATGCGGTTACCCCCTATCTGCATGAATGCATCAGCGAGGGCGCCGTCGAGATGCGCAAGGACAAGCCGATCGCGGCGATCTACTTGCCGAACGGCGAGCCGCTGAAGGTCGGCGAGCGCGTGGTGCAGGCCGAATATGCCGAGACGCTGCGCCATATCGCCGATCACGGCGACAAAGCGCTCTACGAGGGACCGCTCGGCGACATCCTGGTCGACTACATGGAAAAGAGCGGCGGCTTCATCCGCCGCAACGATCTCACCAATTACAGGACCGTCGAGCGGCAGCCGGTCCGCGCCGACTATCGCGGCTGGACCATCCTTGGACCGCCGCCGCCCGCGGCCTCCGGCGTGCATATCGCGCAGATGCTGAACATCCTGGAGGGCTATGACATTGCCGGCCTCGGCTTCGGCACGGCGGAGACGATTCACACCCTCGCCGAAGTGCTGAAGATCGCCTTTGCCGATCGCGCCGCGGCAAGCGGCGATCCCGACTTTGTCGGCGTGCCGGTGGAGCGGCTGACCTCGAAGGCCTACGCCGAAGAGCGCCGCCGCGCGATCGATCCGGCGCGGGCGCAGGCCTGGGGCGCCGGCGTGACGCAGCTCGAAGGCGCGCACACCACGCATCTGACGGCGGCGGATTCCTTAGGCAACGTGGTCGCGACCACGCAGACCATCAACAATCTGTTCGGCGCGAAGATCATGATCCCGGGTCTGGGCGCCATCGCCAACAACTACATGAATCTGTTCGACCCGCGACCCGGCCACGCGTTGTCGCTGGCGCCGGGCAAGCGCGTCACCACCTCGATGTCGCCAATGATGGCGCTGCGCGACGGCAAGCTGCGCTATGCGCTCGGCCTGCCCGGGGGAAAACGCATCTTCCCGAGCGCGATGCAGGCGCTGGTCAATCTGATCGACCATGGCATGAGCTTGCAGGAGGCGGTCGAGGCGCCGCGGGTCTGGACCGAGGGCAACGCGCTCGAGGTCGAGCAGGCGGTGCCGGAGAGCGTGCGCGAAAAACTCGCGAGCATGGGCCACAAGGTCCAGCGCGTTGCGACCGTGGCCGGGGGAATGAATGCGATTGCGTTCCACGACGACGGCAGCATGACCGGCGCTGCCTGCTGGCGCGCGGACGGCACGCCGGTCGGGATCTCCGGCGGGCTCGCGAAGAGTGGGGTAAGGTTTAGGCTTGGCTAATGGTGCGCTAGCTGCGGGGCTCTTCAACCTCTCCCGCAAGCGGGAGAGGGGGCACACCTCTCGCGCAGCGCTCGCCTACTTCCGCACGCAGATCACGCGCACGACGGCGGCTTTTGCATCCGCAGATGCGCCGTTCGCCGTGACGCCATTCGCCTTCAGGAAATCGCGCACCGTGTCCGCGGAGACCATCACGGCCTGCGAGGCCGGCACCGCCGTTGCGGGGCCGGCAATCATCGCCGGTTTCAGCAGCGCGATGCCGGCGAACTTGCCGTCGCCGTCGATCGCGGGGCTGCCGGAAAATCCGACCGCCGGCGGCGGCGACAGCGCGGAGTCGCTGCTCGTGACCGGCGCCAGCGCGCCCTTGACGCTGGACACGCCGGCCGCGCCGCCCTGGCTCTGCGGATCGGCGATGCCGATGACATCGACACTGGTCTTCGCCGGGCCACTTGCGAGGCTGAGCGGCTTCAGGCCGCGCGCGCCGTAGATGTGCAGCAGCGCGAGATCGTGCTCCCGGTCCTCGGCGAGACGGTCGGCACTGCCGTAGCCGGCGATCGTGATCGCGAGGCAGCCATCGGTGACGAGGCGGTCGGTGAGAATCGCGCCGTCGTCGCTGACGACGATGCCGGTGCCGTATTCGACCGTCTTGCGTGGCGGCGGTCCGGCTTGCGGTCCGGACGGAAAGGCGTTGAACGCGCTCGACATCGCGATCACGACCGGCTCGACCGTGTTCTCGGTCGCCTGGTCGTAGAGGATCGTCATGATGCGAACCTCGTCACCCTTGAAGGTGCCGCGCACGTAAAACTTCTTCAGGCCCTGGAGTCCCGACAGCACGAAGAAGTCGGGTTTCACCACGGTGTAATCGACCTTGCGCCCGGCCGGCTCCTTCTTCTCCGCTTCAGCGAGCTTTGCCGTGGTCGGGTTCGCCTCCTTGCGGCGGCTGAGCAGCACCTGCACCGTGCCGGTCGGCGAGGTCCATTTCGAACCGTTGGCGTCGGTTGCCTGCTGCGGCACCAGCTTGGCGGGGACGCCGAGCCGGGCGCCGCTGGTCGGCTCCATCACGATCTTCCAGCCGACGCTGTCCTGTTTCCGTCGCGCGGTCTCCGCGAGCGCGGCACGCTCCTGCGGATTGAGCACGCCGGTGGGCTTGCCGCCCTTGATCTTCTGGTACTCCTTGATCGCGTCGACCATGCGCGCGCTGACGTCGCCGGTGATGGCGCCGTTATATTGGCCGACCCAGGCGAGGTCGGATTGCAGCGACAGCCGTTCCGCCTGCGCCATCGCGTCGGCGGTCTCCGACGGCGTCTGCAAGGCAGGTGGGCGGATCGGAACGGTCTGAACCGGCTTCGGCTTGGTGCCGGGGATCGGCGGCGTCGTCATCTGGGCGTTCGCAGCCGYGGCGGTCGCGAACATCAGTGTTGCCGCAAGCATCGATCTCATGACAAATCCAGCCAGCCCATTGAACGTGCTGTCATTGAAGCACATCTCCTTGGTCGCGAACAATGTTGGGGTGGTTCAGGCTGGCGCGAGCGGCCACAGAGCAAGATCCTCATCTGAGAGGACGAGTCATTCCGGGGCGGCTCGAAGAGCCGAACCCGGAATCTCGAGATTCCGGGTTCGATGCTTCGCATCGCCCCGGAATGACAGTGTGTGCGACTTTCGCGCTCCTCACGGGGAGCGGCAGCAATCTAGGAAGAGCTGAGAATGCTGAGCCCGGACGAACTCGAACGCTATGCCCGCCATATCGTGCTGCGCGATGTCGGTGGTCCCGGCCAGGCCGCGCTGAAGCGGGCGTCGGTGCTGGTGATCGGCGCCGGCGGGCTTGGCGCCCCGGCCCTGATGTATCTGGCCGCCGCCGGCATAGGCACGCTCGGCGTGGTCGATGACGACGTGGTGTCGCTGTCCAATCTTCAGCGCCAGGTCATCCATACGACGCCCGATATCGGCCGGCACAAGGTCGAGAGCGCCGCCGAGCGGATCACCGCGCTCAATCCGCATGTGCGCTTTGTCGGCCATGCCACCTGGCTCAATGCCGACAATGCGCTGTCGCTGGTCGGCGATTACGACCTCGTGCTCGACGGCTCCGACAATTTCTCGACCCGCTATCTGGCCTCGGACGCCTGCTTCTTCGCCAGGAAGCCGCTGATCACGGCGGCGCTCGGCACCTTCGACGGCTCGCTCACCACCATCCGCGCACATGAGAAAAACGCCGACGGCGTCTTCAATCCAACCTATCGCTGCCTGTTTCCGGAGGCGCCGCCGCCCGGCACGGTGCCGGCCTGCGCCGAGGCCGGTGTCATGGGCGCGCTTGCGGGCGTGATGGGCTCGATGATGGCGCTGGAGGCGATCCGCGAGATCGTCGGTTTTGGCGACGGACTGGTCGGCCGCCTCCTGATGATCGATGCGCGCGCGATGCGCTTCGAGACGCTGCGTTACGCGCGCGATCCGGCCAATCCGCTCAATGGCGATGGGCCGGTCATGACTGATTTGAGCGCCCATCGCACCTGATTGTCGCCGTTACGCGGTGGCCGGCTTCTCGCTGTCGAGATGTGCCATCTGCTCGGCCGCATAGCGCGTGCCGGAGGCGACATCCGGCGGGAAGGCTTTTGCCAACGCCGCAAGATGAGCCGGCGTCAGATGGACCTTGGTCGCGCCGAGTGCCTCGGCGAGACGGTTGCGGGTGCGGGCACCGACCAGCGGCACGATCTGCTGACCCTGCGCCGCCACCCAGGCGATTGCGACCTGCGCCGGCGTTGCACCGATCTCGGCGGCGATCGCGCGCAGCTGCTCCACCAGCGCGAGATTGGCGTCGAGATTCACGCCCTGGAAGCGCGGCGTCATCAGCCGGTAGTCCTTGCCGGTCTTGCCGGAGTCCTTCGACCAATGGCCGCTGATCAGGCCACGCGCCAGCACGCCATAGGCGGTGATGCCGATGCCGAGCTCGCGGCAGGTCTTCAGGATGTCGCGCTCGATGCCGCGCTCGATCAGCGAATATTCGATCTGGAGATCGACGATCGGATGCACGGCGTGCGCGCGGCGGATGGTGTCGGAGCCGACCTCGGACAGGCCGATATGCCTGATATAGCCGGCCTTCACCATCTCGGCGAGGCCGCCGATCGTCTCCTCGATGGGAACGTTGGGATCAAGGCGCGCCGGCCGGTAGATGTCGATGTAGTCGGTGCCCAAGCGCTGCAGCGAATAGGCCAGAAAATTCCTGATCGCAGCCGGCCGTGTGTCCATCCCGGCAAATTCGCCGGCGGGCCCGCGCAGCGCTCCGAACTTGACGCTGATCTGCAACCTGTCGCGCGGGCGACCCTTCAGCGCCTCGCGCACCAGCATTTCATTGTGGCCCATGGCGTAGAAATCGCCGGTGTCGAGCAGCGTGATGCCGGCATCGAGCGCTGCATGGACCGTGGCGATGCTCTCGTCGCGATCGGCCGGCCCGTAGACCTCGGACATGCCCATGCAGCCGAGGCCAAGGGCTGAGACATCGGGGCCGGTTGAACCGAGTTTGCGCTGTTCCATGTTGGCTCTCCTCAAGAGGCGGCAGGCAGATTGCGCCGCGTGACGAGGCCACATATGCGCTGGCTTCATTGCGCCGATAAGCTGGACAATCCGGAATGGCTTGTTCACCATGGCGAACAATGGCCGATCCCGATTTGCGCGATCTCGACGTCTTCCTGGCGGTCGCCCGCACCCGCAATTTCCGGCGCGCGGCGGTGGAAATTCGCGTGTCGGTGTCGAGCCTTAGCCAGCGCCTACGGGATCTCGAAGAGCGCCTCGGCGTCCGCCTGATGAACCGCACCACCCGCAGCGTGGCGCTGACCGAGGCAGGCGAGCTGCTGCTGTCGCGCGTCGCTCCGGCCCTGCGCGACGTCGGCGACGCCCTGGATCAGGTGCGGGGCCTGCGCGAGGTCGCGTCGGGCCGCCTGCGCATCAACGCGCCGCCGCCGGCGGTCGATCTCGTGCTGGCGCCGATGGTCGGGCCATTCCTGGAGGCGCATCCGCAGGTCGATCTCGACATCGTCTCCGAAAGCGGCTTCGTCGACATCGTCAGCGCCGGCTTCGACGCCGGCGTGCGCTATGGCGAGCATCTCGCGCAGGACATGGTGGCGATCCCGCTGAGCGGCCCGCAGAGCTATGTCGTCGTCGCTTCGCCCGCTTACGTCGCGCGTCGCGGCAGGCCGGGGCATCCGAAGGATCTGCTCGACCATGATTGCATTCGCGCCCGCTACTCGAGCGGCGTCATGCACGATTGGGAGTTCGAGAAGGCTGGCCAGCTGATGAAGGTCGATCCTCCGGCCAAGCTGATCTCGACCAATATGGGCCTCGCCATGCGCGCTGCGCTCGACGGCGTCGGTATATGGGCAACGCTCGATGGCTACGTCCATGAAGCGCTGAAGTCGGGCGCGCTGGTCAGCTTGCTTCAGGATTGGTGCGAGCCGTTCCCGGGCCCGTTCCTGTATTATCCGAGCCGGCGCCAGATGCCGCCGGCCTTGCGCGCTTTCATCGACTTCGTCGCGGACTGGCGCAAGCGCGAAACACGCCGCGCATAAACCTCAGAGCATGCTCGGCAGCACGCGATCCGGCGGCTTGTGCGCGTCGAGGAAGGTACGGATGTTGATGATGACCTTCTCGCCCATCTCGACGCGGCCTTCGATCGTGGCCGAGCCCATATGCGGCAGCAGCGTCACCTTGCCGGCCTTGGCGAGCCGCACCAGTTTGGGATTCACCGCGGGCTCGTGCTCGTAGACGTCGAGGCCGGCGCCGCCGATCTCGCCGGCTTCGATCAGCTTGATCAGCGTATCCTCGTCGGTGACCTCGCCGCGCGCGGTGTTGACGATGTAGGCGTCCTTGCGGATCAGCTTCAGCCGCCGCGCCGACAGCAGGTGATAGGTCGCCGGCGTGTGCGGGCAGTTCACCGAGAGGATGTCCATCCGCGCCAGCATCTGGTCGAGGCTTTCCCAATAGGTCGCCCCCAGCTCTTCGGCGATCTTCGGCGCCACCGGCCGGCGATTGTGGTAGTGGATCTGCAAGCCGAAGGCGCGGGCGCGGCGCGCCACCGCCTGGCCGATGCGGCCCATGCCGATGATGCCGAGACGCTTTCCGCCGATACGGTGGCCGAGCATCCAGGTCGGCGACCAGCCGGCCCAGGGTTTTCCTTCAGTCATGATCGATGCGCCTTCGATCAGCCGGCGCGGCACGGCCAGGATCAGCGCCATGGTCATGTCGGCGGTGTCTTCGGTCAAAACCTTCGGCGTGTTGGTGACGGTGATGCCGCGGGCGTGCGCCGCCTCGACATCGATATTGTCGACGCCGTTGCCGAAATTCGCGATCAGGCGGAGCTTGCAGTCGGGCTGGTTGACGATGTCGGCGGTGATTTGGTCGGTGACGGTCGGAACCAGCACGTCGGCGGTGCGCGCGGCCTCCGCGATCTGCTCGGCCGACATCGGCGTGTCGTCGAGATTGATCCGCGCGTCGAACAGCTCGCGCATCCGTGTCTCGATCGAATCCGGCAGCTTGCGCGTCACGACGACGAGGGGCTTTTTCTTCACCGACATGTCCTGCTCTCATCAGGCGTCGCAAGCCGCCTCTGTCGCCAAAGGCCGGCCGTTCAGGCCTCATTAACCCGGTTGTTCGACACTGCCCTTGCCGCGTCGTCCCCGGCGTTTCCTTCAAGCTCTCCCGACATTTCCACGCGGAAAATCGGGACAAACTGGTTGTTCAAGTGCCCGTCCTCTCTAGCAGAAGGCCGGGCCAAGACAAGAACCACGGACCTGGCTTCGGGAACACCCGCGGGGAGCGGGAAAGAGGGCATGCGGCAGGGTTTGGACTTTGGGGTGAGGGCCCGGCTCAGCCGGTCCTGGACAGGAGACGGGTTAATGGCGTTGGGGCGTTTTTGTGCGGTGATGGCGCTCGTTTGCGGCTGGTTGAGCGCCTCGGTCAGCCCCGGGCATTCGGCGAAGGACAATACACCGCAGACCGCCAGCGGCCTGCCGGTGCCGCGCTATGTCAGCCTCAAATCGGATCACGTGAACGTCCGCGCCGGCCCGACCAAGGACAATGACGTGGCCTGGGTCTACACCCGCTCTGGCCTGCCGGTCGAAATCACCGCCGAGTTCGAGAACTGGCGCCGGGTGCGCGACTCCGAAGGCGCCGAAGGCTGGGTCTATCACTCGCTGCTGTCGGGCCGCCGCACTGCGGTCGTGACCATGAAGCACAAGGACGACCTCGCGCCGATCTACGACCGTGCCGATCCTGACAGCGCGATTGCGGCAAAGCTCCAGGCCGGTGTCGTTACGCAAGTGAAGAAGTGCAGCGCAAACTGGTGCCGCGTCAGCGGCAACGGGTTTGACGGCTGGATCCAGCAGGAGCGCCTCTGGGGCGTCTACTCGGACGAGCAGGTGAATTGACGCCGCAGGCGTCATCCCGGGATGGCGCGAAGCGCCGGACCCGGGATCTCGAGATTCCGGGTTCGGTGCTACGCACCGCCCCGGAATGACCATGCAAATAGCAATGGCCGGGACAAGCCCGGCCATGATGACTAAATCAGCAGTTTAGGATTGATTCTCAGCGCTTCTTGCGCAGCCGCACGACCATGTCGATGCGCGCGATCTCGTAACCCTCGGGCACCTCCGGCATCTTGGACAGCGCCAGATGCGGATCCTCGATATCGACCAGCTCATGGCTGTTCTCGAGGTAATAATGGTGATGCGTGGTGACGTTGGTGTCGAAATAGGTCTTGGTGCCGTCGACGCTGACCTGACGCAGCAGGCCGGCATCGGTGAGCTGATTCAGCGTGTTGTAGACGGTGGCGAGCGAGACCGGAACCTTGGCCAGGGTCGCTTCCTCATAGAGCATTTCAGCCGTGAGGTGGCGTGCTCCCTTGCCGAACAGCAGCCAGCCAAGCGCCATCCTTTGCCGCGTCGGGCGAAGGCCGGCGGACTGGAGCATTTCGTTGACGTCGTGCCAGGGGCAGCCGGTCAGGGCCGGCTGGCGTCCGGACAGAAGGGCCGCCGTGTGGGCGTCTTCGTCATGATGGGGCGCGTTGTTTTCGCTCATTTCCAAATTCGGGCACGCGTGAACACTGTCTCTCCAATATAATATATGGAGAGATAGATGCAGATGCAAGTTTCTCGCAACTAGAGCGGTTCTAATCGGACGAGGAACCGGGCCACGTCCCGGTCATTTTACCTTCATGTGTGCGCTTTGCTACCCGAAAAGGCCTGTGTTAGAGAGCGCGCGGTTCCGCTTAACCGATTTTGGCGCGGTCAGGCATTGAGGCCGGCCCGTAGCCGATCCGGGCTCTCGGCATTCACGCCTGTTGACGGCAATGGGCGTTGCTTTCCGAACAGGGACGGGGCCCATTTTCGCCAGAAACGCCGCTCAATCGGGTTCGAACACAGAGGTTTCCGCATGCTGAACAGGCGTAACGGTTACGAATTTGAAGATTTACTGGCATGTGCCCGCGGCGAGATGTTTGGCCCGGGCAATGCACAATTGCCGCTGCCGCCCATGCTCATGTTCGACCGCATTTCGGACATCAACGAGACCGGCGGCGAATTCGGCAAGGGGCTGGTGCGCGCCGAGCTGGATGTGAAGCCCGATCTCTGGTTTTTCGGCTGCCACTTCAAGAACGATCCGGTGATGCCCGGCTGCCTCGGCCTCGATGCTCTCTGGCAAATGGTCGGCTTTTATCTGGGCTGGAGCGGCGGCGAAGGTCGCGGCCGCGCGCTTGGCCTGAGCGAGCTGAAGTTTGGCGGCCAGGTGCTGCCCGAGGCCCGCAAGGTTGTGTACAACGTCGATATCAAGCGGGTGATGCGTTCAAAGCTCGTGCTCGGTATCGCCGATGGATGGCTTTCGGTCGACGACCAGATTATTTATCGCGCGAAGGATCTGAAAGTCGGCTTGTTCAAGCAGGGCACGAGCCTGAGCTGAACGCATCACCAAGAAAGACAACGATTTAGGCGAGGCTGTCATGAGGCGGGTTGTGGTCACCGGGATGGGCATTGTCTCCTCCATCGGAAACAACACCCAGGAAGTGCTTGCGAGCCTCCACGAGGCGAAGTCAGGCATCACGCGGGCGGAGAAATATGCCGAGCTCGGGTTCCGTTCGCAGGTTCAGGGCGAACCGACGCTGGATCCTTCGACGGTGATCGACCGGCGCGCGATGCGTTTCCTCGGCCAGGGTGCGGCGTGGAATCACATCGCGATGGAGCAGGCGATCCAGGATTCCGGTCTCGGGCCCGACGAAGTCTCCAACATCCGCACCGGCATCATCATGGGCTCCGGCGGTCCGTCGGCCCGCACCATCGTCGAAGCCGCCGACATCACCCGCAGCAAGGGACCGAAGCGCGTCGGACCGTTTGCAGTGCCGAAGGCGATGTCGTCGACGGCGTCGGCGACGCTTGCGACCTGGTTCAAGATCAAGGGCGTGAACTATTCGATCTCGTCGGCCTGCGCGACGTCGAACCATTGCGTCGGCAATGCCTATGAGACGATCCAGATCGGCAAGCAGGACGTCATCTTCGCCGGCGGCTGCGAGGAGCTCGACTGGTCGCTGTCGGTGCTGTTCGACGCCATGGGCGCGATGTCCTCGAAATACAACGACACGCCGGCGACCGCCTCGCGTCCCTACGACGTCAACCGCGACGGTTTCGTCATCGCCGGCGGCGCCGGCGTGCTGGTGCTGGAAGAGCTCGAACATGCCAAGGCGCGCGGCGCGCGGATCTATGGCGAGATCGTCGGCTACGGCGCGACATCGGACGGCTACGACATGGTCGCTCCTTCCGGCGAAGGCGCCGAGCGCTGCATGCGCATGGCGATGTCGACGGTGAAGACCAAGGTCGACTACATCAATCCGCACGCGACCTCGACGCCGGCCGGCGATCCGCCGGAGATCGATGCGCTGCGCCGCGTGTTCGGCGCCGGCGAGAAGTGCCCGCCGATCTCGGCGACCAAGGCGCTGACCGGCCATTCGCTCGGCGCGACCGGCGTGCAGGAGGCGATCTATTCGCTGCTGATGATGAACAACGGCTTCATCTGCGAAAGCGCGCACATCCAGGAGCTCGACCCTGTGTTCGCCGACATGCCGATCGTGCGCAAGCGCATCGACAACGTCAAAATCGGCACCGTGCTGTCGAACTCGTTCGGGTTCGGCGGCACCAACGCCACGCTGGTGTTCAGCCGGCTCGATGCGTGAGCCCAGCACTCTGTCATGCCCCGCGAAGGCGGGGCATCCAGTACGCCGCGGCCTTGCGATTACCATGACTGTCTCGGAATACTGGATCGCCCGCCTGCGCGGGCGATGACGTCGAAAATGGGAGTGACGGCTGCAATGGAAGGTTTGATGAAGGGCAAGCGCGGTCTGATCATGGGCATCGCCAATGATCATTCGATCGCCTGGGGCATGGCGAAGACGCTGCATGCCCATGGCGCAGAGCTTGCCTTCACCTTCCAGGGCGATGCCCAGGGCAGGCGCGTCAAGCCGCTGGCGGAGCAGCTCGGCGTGGAGCTGGTGCTGCCTTGCGACGTCGAGGATATCGCCAGCGTCGATGCCACCTTCGCCACGCTCCGTGAGACATGGGGCCAGCTCGACTTCGTGATTCATGCGATCGGCTTTGCCGACAAGAACGAGCTGAAGGGACGCTACGCCGACACCAGCCGCGAGAATTTTTCGCGCACCATGGTGATCTCCTGCTTCTCGTTCACGGAGGTGGCAAAACGCGCCGCCGAGCTGATGCCGCAGGGCGGCAGCATGATCACGCTGACCTACGGCGCCTCGATGCGCGCGATGCCGAACTACAACGTGATGGGCGTCGCCAAGGCGGCGCTGGAAGCCTCCGTGCGCTATCTCGCCACGGATTTCGGACCGCGCGGCATCCGCGTCAATGCGATTTCCGCCGGCCCCGTGCGCACGCTCGCCGGCTCCGGCATCGGCGAGGCGCGTGCGATGTTCGCGTTCCAGCAGAAGCACTCGCCGCTCGGCCGCGGCGTCACGCTCGACGAGCTCGGCGGCTCGGCGCTGTATCTGTTGTCGGACCTCTCCGGCGGCGTGACCGGCGAGATCCATTATGTCGATTCCGGCTACAACATCGTCCTGATGCCGAAGCCGGGGGATTTGAAATCGTCGGACTAGCTTCGTAGGGTGGGCAAAGGCGCGCTCTTCGCGCGCCGTGCCCACCATTTCTCGGCGATCGCGATACAAGTGGTGGGCACGCTTCACTTTGCCCACCCTGCGGATCTCTGAGCTTGCTTAACCCGCCGCGATCTTCTCCGCGCGCTGGAACGCAGGCCGTGCCATGCAGCGCGCGAGATAGGCATCGAAGGCCGGGCGCGACGGCACCATCTTGAACAGGCGCACCGCGAAGTTGAGGCCGGAGCCGACCGTGATGTCGGCGGCGGAAAATTCCTCGCCGAGAATCCACGGGCCCTTGGTGAGCGCAGCTTCCAGCACGTCGAAGACCTGCGTTGCGCTGCCCCAGGCCGCGGTCGAGGTCGGGATCTCGATCTTGGTGAAGATCTGGATGATGGCGGGCTCGATGCAGCCCGGCGAGAAGAACAGCCATTGCAGATAGCGCGCGCGGCGCGGATCGGTCACCGCGGGCGCGAGCTTGGTCTCGGGATAACGGTCGGCAATGTAGGCGCAGATCGCCGCGGCTTCGGCGAGCGCGGCATTGCCGTCGGCGAGTGCCGGCACCTTGCCCATCGGATTGATCTTGAGGAAATCCGGCGCCTTCTGCGCGCCGGTCGAGATGTCGGTCAGCACGCGCTCATAGGGCAGGCCGCTCTCCTCCATCAGCCAGAGCGTCGTGAACGAGCGCGAGCGGGGCGACCAGTAGAGCTTGATCATGGCGCGGAACCTTCTATCGGCGGGAGGCGAACAGCGCAATTCATGCCGCGTTTGCCGCGCATTCGCAACGCACTACGCCTAGGCAGAAGGCAAGCGGCGTGAACGACATGTGGATCAACGTTCTTTGGCGTCGCTTTGACTCGCTGCTGATCGAACACCGAGCAAAAGCGGCAGCGTCTTGTCGAGGCTTTCGGTCAGCATGGCGCGCACGCCGTCGCGCAGTGCGGGATTGTCGGCGGCATCTTCAGGGCGCGTTGGAAACGATTCTGCGGGTAATTCGCGATAGGGGCCGCCGATTTGCCTGCCCAGAAGCCTCTGCACCACCAGGGAATGATGCACGTTGATCAGCGCAGAGCTCTGTCTGACAACGGAGAAGTCGCGCCCGTCAAAGATGCGGATAAACGCCAGGGCATAAAGATAGATGCGACGCCCTAGCACTACATCCTGGTTGAGGATGCCGAAACCGCGGACCGTATAGTTCGATGTCCCGATAGGGCTGATTGAATTGAGGATCTGGATGTAGTGCCGGCAATTCGTTCCTTTCACGACCTCGCGCATGTATCCGGCCAGCTCCGCGTTGAGATCGCGGAACAACCTGTCCTTCAATGTGTCCTTGGACTCATCGCGGGGAGGAAATTTCGCCGGGGTGTAGGGGATTCTCAGAACGGACACTCCGGCAGGGATCGCGGCGCGAGTCCGCGCGAAGATCAGATCGTTGAGCCCCCAGCCCGGGATCGGGATCACCATCTTCTTGTTCTGGAATACGGTGAGGCCGGTCGTCAGCACGGTGAACTCATCGCCGGTGGTGACCACGACACCGAAGTCGCACGAGCCGCCGACCACGGGAGCGGGCTTGCCCGTCGCTTCACGCCCCGTAGTCGACTTGCTTTTGGCTTGCTTGACGGCCGGTCCTGCCGTTTGCGTCCCTGGTGGTCCCGATTTGGTCTGCGCCGAAGTAGATGTCGAAAAGCACGACAGGACAGCCGCAACGACGACCAACCGGGCCAGAACGTCAAATGCGGCCCAGCCGCAGGAAGCGGACGAGCGGTATCCTTTGTCGCGTCCCGTCGGCAAGGGTGCTTACTCGCCCTTGATGTATGCTGGTAGATACTTGTCCAACTGGGCCGTGAGCAGGTTGCGTGTGCTGTCACGCAGCAATGCACTGTTGGTCACCTGTTCAGGAGTCTTGGGAAACTCGAGATTGTTGAGAATTTGCATATTGTCGTTCTTGTTGGAAAAACTCGAAGCAAGCACATCTCCGAAGCTCCGGGTGGGCGCTCGATGGATGTCGAAAGTCCGTCCGTCAAAAACGTTGATACGGAAATAGGCAACCACGACGCCGCGCCCGGAAGGGCTCGCCCAATTCTTGTAGACCCCGAGGCCCTCTATTGACTGATTGGTGCCATCAACCGAAACGCGGGCCTTCGTGGCTACGACGTAGCGTTCGCAATTTGCAGTTCCGGCGATCTGCCGCACCAGGGCTATCAGGTCGTCGCGGTCATTGCGGAACAGTTTCGCTTCCGGATGATAGTAAGGCTTGAAGGCTCCGCTTGCGTAAGCGATTTTTCGGACAGCCGTGCCGGGAGCCGCGGCTCGAACCTTCGCGACGAACAGATCATCGATGCCCCACGTCTCGATCGGCGCCTCCAAATACTCGTTGCCGAACATCGTAAGGCCGACATGTTGCACCGAGAAACGGTCTCCGATCGCGGAAATGACGCCGATCTGACACGGGCCGCTCTCCGCCGCTGCAGGCTGTTGTGCAGCCGGTTTGGCCTTCGGCGCTGCCTTCTTGACCGCCGGCTTGGCCGGCGCCGCAGTCCGAGCGGGAGGCGCGGCGGGTGTTGTAGGAGTTTGCGCGGCTGCCGAGGTCCAAATGGACGAGAGCACGATCAGCGAGACAGCAATGCGGAGCATGGATTCCGGGAAAACAGAGGCAAGAGGTCATCGGTCTCGCCACACTAGGTGGGGATCGTGACAACCGCAAGCTGCAGCCGGAGATCGCTGTCTATTCGCTGGGCCGTTGCCGCTTCCACCGGTAGTATTTCATCACGAACCCGTTCGACGGTTCGATCTCTTCCTTCTCGAACACAAAACCCTCGCGCTCATACCAGCGCCAGGCCTTTTCGTTCTCGCGCACGCAGCGCAGATAGATTTCATCCGGCATTTGCGTGCGCGCGAAGGCGAGCAATTGCCGGCCGAGCGATTGACCCTGATAGGCGGGCGCGACGAACAGCATGTCGAGATAGCGTTTTGGCAGGTGCAGCGCCAGCATCGCGGCGATCGTGCCGTTGTCGTCGGCGACGAACAGGCTCCAGCCGCCTTCGATCTCGCGTCGGATCCGCGCGCGCAGGTTCGCGAGCAGGAAGTTGCTGGCTTCGGCGAGCCCGGTGGAGACCCAGCTCTCCATCCAGACGCGGCCGATCTCGTCATATTCGTCGGCGCGGGCGGGACGGATGATCGGATGCGACATCGGGGCCTCAGGCCCGTTGGCCGCGCACGGACGGCGGTGCGCGGACCTTGCCGGCCGACAGGCACACCACCTCGGAGATTTGCAGGAGCTGCCGCGCCAGCGGGCTGGTCTTGCGCCAGACCATGCCGATGGTGCGCGAGGGCTGCGGGTCGCGGAAGCGCGACAGCGAGACCGAGGCCGATCGGGTCTCCACCGGCACGGCCATCTCCGGAATCAGCGTGACGCCGATGCCGGCGCTGACCATCTGGACCAGCGTCGACAGTGAATTCGCATCCAGCATCTCGCGGGGCGGCGCCGATTGCATGTTGCAGAACGACAGCGCCTGATCGCGGAAGCAGTGGCCTTCCTCCAGCAGCAACAGCCGCATCTCCCGCATCATCTCCCGGGAGGGCACCGGCGTTCCCTCGTCCGCGCCCGGCCGGACCAGCAGGAACTTCTCATCGAACAGCGCGACCTCGGTGAGCGAGGGCTCGGACACCGGCAGCGCGACGATGGCGGTGTCGAGCCGACCTTCCACCAGTTCCTGGATCAGCCGCGGCGTCATCGTCTCGCGCACGCGGATGTCGAGCTCCGGATGCAGGCGCGTGAGATTCTTGGTGATCTTGGGCAGGAGATAGGGCGCGATCGTCGGGATCATGCCGATGCGCAGGCGGCCGGCGAAGCGGTCCTGCGAGGCGCGGGCGAAATCGCCGAGCTCATCGACCGAGCGCAGGATGTCGCGGACGCGAGGGGCGAGTTCCTCGCCGAACCGGGTCAGCGCGACCTGCCGGGCGCTGCGCTCCAGCAGCAGGCCGCCAAGCGCCTCCTCGAGTTCCTTGATCTGCATCGACAGGGCCGGCTGCGAGATCGAGCACGCCTCCGCCGCGCGGCCGAAATGGCCGTGGCGCGCCAGCGCGTCGAAATACCGGAGCTGGCGGACCGTCACGTTGACCATCAGAAAATCCTATCGCAGCGATCATTAAAGTCAACTTCCCCTGATGGAATGCGAGGCTTAGAGTGGTTCTACCTGGTCAAAGGCGCGAGTTCGACGCCACCAGAGGAGGTATTCATGGACGACAATTCAAAGTGCCCGTTTTCGGGTGGAAAACGCGTGCCGGCGAACCGCGATTGGTGGCCAACCCAGCTCAGCATCGAGATGCTGCACAAGAATTCCGGCCTGTCCGATCCGATGGGCGAGGGATTCGACTATGCCAAGGAGTTCAAGACCCTCGACCTGAACGCGGTCATCAAGGACCTGACCGCCTTGATGACGGACTCGCAGGAGTGGTGGCCCGCCGATTTCGGCCATTACGGCGGTCTCATGATCCGCATGGCCTGGCACAGCGCCGGTACCTACCGCATCACCGATGGCCGTGGCGGCGCCGGTGCCGGTCAGCAGCGTTTCGCGCCGCTCAACAGCTGGCCCGACAACGCCAACCTCGACAAGGCGCGCCGTCTGCTGTGGCCGATCAAGCAGAAATATGGCCGCAAGATCTCCTGGGCCGACCTGATGGTGCTCGCCGGCAACGTCGCGCTGGAGTCGATGGGCTTCAAGACGTTCGGTTTCGCCGGTGGCCGCGCCGACGTCTGGGAGCCGGAAGAGCTCTATTGGGGTCCCGAAGGCACGTGGCTGGGCGATGAACGCTACAGCGGCGAGCGTCAGCTCGCCGAGCCGCTGGGCGCGGTGCAGATGGGCCTCATCTACGTCAATCCGGAAGGCCCGAACGGCAAGCCGGATCCGATCGCCGCGGCCAAGGACATCCGCGAAACGTTCTTCCGCATGGCGATGAACGACGAGGAAACCGTGGCGCTGATCGCCGGCGGCCATACCTTCGGCAAGACCCATGGTGCCGGCGATCCGTCGCTGGTCGGAGCGGAGCCGGAAGCGGGCGCGCTCGAGCAGCAGGGCCTCGGCTGGAAGAGCAAGCACGCTTCGGGCATTGCGGGCGATTCCATCACCAGCGGTCTCGAGGTGACCTGGACGACGACGCCGACGAAGTGGAGCAACAACTTCTTCGAAAACCTGTTCAAGTACGAATGGGAGCTGACGAAGAGCCCGGGCGGTGCGCATCAGTGGACGGCCAAGGGCGCCGACGCGATCATTCCCGACGCGTTCGACAAGTCGAAGAAGCATCGGCCGACGATGCTGACCACCGACCTCTCGCTGCGCCTCGATCCGGCCTATGAGAAGATCTCGCGGCGCTTCCATGAGAACCCGGATCAGTTCGCGGACGCCTTTGCCCGCGCCTGGTTCAAGCTCACCCACCGCGACATGGGCCCGATCGTGCGCTATCTCGGCCCGCTGGTGCCGAAGGAGACGCTGATCTGGCAGGATCCGATCCCGGCCGTGAATCACGAGCTGGCCAGCGAGCAGGACATCGCCGCGCTGAAGGCGAAGATCCTGGCCTCGGGCCTCTCGGTCTCCGAACTGGTCTCGACGGCGTGGGCGTCGGCCTCGACGTTCCGCGGCTCCGACAAGCGTGGCGGCGCCAACGGCGCGCGCATCCGGCTCGCACCACAGAAGGACTGGGAGGTGAACCAGCCGGCTCAGCTCTCGAAGGTGCTCGGCAAGCTCGAAGCGATCCAGAAGGAGTTCAACGCCTCGGCCGGCGCGAAGAAGATCTCGCTCGCCGACCTGATCGTGCTCGGCGGCACCGCAGCGGTCGAAAAGGCTGCCAAGGATGCCGGCGTCGAGGTGAAGGTCGCCTTCACGCCGGGCCGCATGGATGCCTCGCAGGAGCAGACGGACACTGCCTCCTTCGCGCCGCTGGAGCCGCGGGCCGATGGCTTCCGCAACTATGTCGGCAAGAAGCATCAGTTCCTGCAGCAGGAGGAAGCTCTCGTCGATCGCGCCCAGCTTCTGAAGCTGAGCGGACCTGAGCTGACGGTGCTGGTCGGTGGCCTGCGTGTGCTCGGCGCCAATGCGAACGGGTCGAAGCACGGCGTCCTCACCGCGAAGGCGGGCACGCTGAGCAACGACTTCTTCGTCAACCTGCTCGACATGAGCGCGCAGTGGACCCCGGCGGCTGACGGCACATACGAAGCCCGCGACCGCAAGACCAATGCGGTGAAGTGGACCGGCACGCGCGCCGATCTGATCTTCGGCGCGCACTCGCAGCTCCGCGCCTTCGCCGAGGTCTATGCCACCTCGGACTCGAAGGAGAAGTTCGTAAAGGACTTCGCCAAGGCCTGGACCAAGGTGATGAACCTCGACCGGTTCGACATCACGGGCTGAGTTGCTGCACCTCTCCCGCTTGCGGGAGAGGTCGCGCCGTAGGCGCGGGTGAGGGTTCTCTCCTCGTTGGGAGTCTCTCTGCGGAGACACCCTCTCCCCGACCCTCTCCCGCGAGCGGGAGCGCAGCGCTCCCGAAGTAAGCGGCAAACAAAAAGGGCGGCCTCTCGGCCGCCCTTCGTGTTTCCGATGTGCGGAGCGAGACTTACTCGCCGGCCGCTTCGCGCGGAGCCTTCTCGCCGTCGCCGCCCTTGGCCTCGAGGTCCTCGCCGGTGGTCTGGTCGACCACCTTCATCGACAGCCGGGTCTTGCCGCGGTCGTCGAAGCCGAGCAGCTTGACCTTGACCTTGTCGCCTTCCTTGACGACGTCGGAGGTCTTCTGCACGCGCGCCGAAGCGAGCTGGCTGATGTGGACGAGGCCGTCCTTGGAGCCGAAGAAGTTCACGAAGGCGCCGAACTCCATCACCTTGACGACGGTGCCCTCATAGATCTGGCCGACTTCCGGCTCGGACGCGATCGACTTGATCCACTTGATCGCGGCCTTCATCGCCTCGCCGTCGCTGGAGGCGACCTTCACGGTGCCGTCGTCCTCGATGTTGACCTTGGCGCCGGTCTTCTCGACGATCTCGCGGATCACCTTGCCGCCGGTGCCGATCACTTCGCGGATCTTGTCGGTCGGGATCTTGAAGGTCTCGATGCGCGGCGCGTATTCGCCGAGCTCGGCGCGGGCGTTGGTGAGCGCCTTGGCCATTTCGCCGAGGATGTGGATACGCCCATCCTTGGCCTGACCGAGCGCGACCTTCATGATCTCCTCGGTGATGCCCTCGATCTTGATGTCCATCTGGAGCGAGGTGATGCCCGCTTCGGTGCCGGCGACCTTGAAGTCCATGTCGCCGAGATGGTCCTCGTCACCGAGGATGTCGGAGAGCACCGCGAAGCGCTTGTCTTCGAGGATCAGGCCCATCGCGATGCCCGCGGTCGGCCGCTTCAACGGCACGCCGGCGTCCATCAGCGCGAGCGAGGCGCCGCAGACCGAAGCCATCGACGAGGAGCCGTTGGATTCGGTGATCTCCGAGACCACGCGGATCGTGTAGGGGAACTCGTGATGCGGCGGCAGCACCGGGTGGATCGCGCGCCAGGCGAGCTTGCCGTGGCCGATCTCGCGGCGCTTGGTGCCGCCGAGGCGTCCGGTCTCACCGACCGAGTAGGGAGGGAAGTTGTAGTGCAGCAGGAACGTCTCTTTGTACGTTCCCGACAGCGCGTCGATATACTGCTCGTCCTCGCCGGTGCCGAGCGTGGTCACGACCATCGCCTGGGTCTCGCCGCGGGTGAACAGCGCCGAGCCGTGGGCGCGGGGCAGCACGCCGACTTCGGCGATGATGTTGCGCACGGTCTTGCTGTCGCGGCCGTCGATGCGCTTGCCGGTGTCCAGGATGTTCCAGCGAACGATCTTGGCTTCGAGCTCCTTGAACACGCCGCCGATGCGCAGCTTGTCGTATTTCGGCTCCTGCCCTTCGGGGAAATAATGGGCGATCACCTTTTCCTTGACCTTGCCGACCGCGGCGTAGCGATCCTGCTTGATCGGAATGGCGTAGGCGGCGCGCAGTTCCTGCTCGACGAGGCCGAGCATTTCCTTCTCGAGCGCCGCATTGTCGATCACGGTGACCTCGCGCGGCTCCTTCGCGGCCTTCTCGGCGAGATCGATGATCGCGTTGATCACCGGCTGGAAGTGACGGTGACCGAACATCACCGCACCGAGCATGATGTCTTCGTTCAGTTCCTTGGCTTCCGATTCCACCATCAGCACCGCGTCGGCGGTGCCGGCGACGACGAGGTCGAGCTGGGTGTCGACCATCTCGTCGAGCGTCGGGTTGAGCACATATTCGTCATTGACGAAGCCGACGCGCGCGGCGCCGATCGGGCCCTTGAACGGAGCGCCCGACAGGGTCAGCGCAGCCGATGAGGCCACCAGCGCCACGATATCGGGATCGTTCTCCATGTCGTGCGACAGCACGGTGACGATCACCTGGGTCTCGTTGCGCCAGCCGTCGACGAACAGCGGACGGATCGGGCGGTCGATCAGGCGGGAGACCAGCGTCTCCTTCTCGGTCGGACGGCCCTCGCGCTTGAAGTAGCCGCCGGGAATGCGGCCCGCGGCGTAGGTCTTCTCCTGGTAGTCGACGGTCAGCGGCAGGAAGTCGACGCCTTCGCGCGGCGCCTTCGCGGCCACCACGGTGGCGAGCACCACGGTCTCGCCGTAGGTCGCGACGACGGCGCCGTCGGCCTGGCGCGCGATCTTGCCGGTTTCAAGCTTGAGAGGGCGTCCACCCCAGTCGATCTCGACTGAATGCTTATTGAACATAGAGGTCTTCTTTCATGGGTTCTCGAAAGAAGGGACGGCTCGAAAAACAAAAACCATGCGCAAGATTGCGGGACGCCGATCGAAGCGGCGATCAGCGTCCTGCGATCCTGCCATGGTTTCTGGATTTCGGATGGCGTCCATCCTTTCGGGTCATACGGGCGCCTTGCCCGTTGCGCCCAGCCGCCGGATTGCTGCTGGACTGTCAGTCGGCACGAACGCGAACACCGAACCTCGGTCTTCGCCCATCATGCCCCGGATGCGAATCATCACTCGAGTATGATCCGGAAAAGTGCGAAGCGGTTTTCCGAAAAGATCATGCTCAAACAACAATCCAAAGTGCGATTCTTATCGCGCTTTGGGCCCGCACCCGACGCGTACGCAGCCTCGATCAAAAACCTTTAAACAAACGCTTTCGTTCGAAACCACGCGCGAAAACGCGCGCCGTTGGCGCGCGCAGGAACACTTAACGACGAATGTTGTGCTTCTCGAGCAGCGCCTTGTAACGCGCCTCGTCCCGCTTCTTCAGGTAGTCGAGGAGCGAACGGCGGGTCGAGACCAGCTTCAAGAGGCCGCGACGCGAATGGTTGTCCTTCACGTGGGTCTTGAAATGGTTGGTGAGGTTGTTGATGCGTTCCGACAGGATCGCGACCTGAACCTCCGGCGAGCCGGTATCGCCGGCCTTGGTGGCATTCGTCTTGATGACTTCCGCTTTGCGTTCTGCGGCAATCGACATCGTCAATTTCTCTCGTTGCGACCGGAGCTGGCAGTCAGGCCGGTCAGGTTGAACACACGCTTGGGGATGATTTCGCCATTGCCAACTTCAGCAAGCGCGAGAAGCCGGCCTGCCACCGTGACATAGACTGTGCCGCTACAATTGGGCGCATCCCGTCCGCGCAACAAAACGGCCTGGCCCCGATGGAGCCTTGCCGCATCAGCCCGAGTGACGGCCAGTGCCGGGATGTCGTCCAGCGCGGTCTCAACGGGCATAAGCGCGTCGGCGAGGCTGCCCTCGCCGGACGCGGCTCTATCGCACAAAGCCTCCAACTGATCCAGCGGAATCATGTCGTTTTCGCCGAATGGGCCGACCAGCGTCCGCCGCAGCGCGCAGATATGGCCGTAAGTGCCGAGAATCCGGCCCATATCGCGGGCCAGGGCGCGCACATAGGTGCCCTTGCCGCACTCCGCCTCGAACGTGGACCTGTCGCTATCCGGTTGATCTACAAGGGATAAATGGTGAATCTCGACCGGGCGGGGGGCCAGTTCCACGATCTCGCCGTCGCGGGCGAGGTCATAGGCGCGCTCGCCCTGGATCTTGATCGCGGAATAGCGCGGGGGAACCTGCTCGATCACCCCGGTGAAGCGGGGCAGCAGGGCCTCGATGGCCTCCCGGGTCGGGCGCTGGTCGGAGGTCGCGGTGATCCGGCCCTCGATGTCGTCGGTATCGCGCTCCTCGCCCCAGCAGACGGTGAAGCGGTAGCGCTTGCGGCCGTCCATGACGAAGGGAACCGTCTTGGTCGCCTCGCCGAGCGCGATCGGCAGGCCGCCGGAGGCGAGCGGATCGAGCGTACCGGCGTGTCCCGCGCGCTTGGCCTGGAACAGGCGCTTGAGCACGGCGACGGCCTGCGTCGAGGTCATGCCGATCGGCTTGTCCAGCACGACCCAGCCATGGACGTCGCGCCGGTCGCGGCGCGGCTGATTGCCCTTCTGCTTGTTGGCCCGAGGATCGTTGTTGACGCGGCGCGGCTCCTGATGCGGCTGCGTATCGCCGCCGATTTCCGCAAAATTATTTTTCTGCACATCGCGCGCATCGGGCTCGTCGCCGCCGATCGTGCCGTGAGCCGGGTCCATCATCATCGCTCTTCTTCCCGATCCGTATCCGGATCCTGTTCCAGGTCCTTCTGCACCGCAGGCGTTCGCAAAAGCTTCTCGATCCGTTCCGCCTCGTCGAATCGTTCGTCGACGCGGAAGCGAAGGTCGGGTGCAAATTTCAGGTTAACGCGCCGCGCGACTTCGCCGCGCAGGAATTTCTTGTTGCGCTCGAGCGCCGCGATGACGACCTCGGTGTCGCGGCCACCGAGCGGCATCACGTAGATTGTCGCGAGCTTCAGGTCGGGCGACATCCGCACCTCCGGTACGGTGATGATGTGACCTTCGAGGTCCGCATCATGCACAATGCCTTGCGCCAGAATATCGGCCAACGCATGGCGAACCTGCTCGCCGACGCGCAACTGGCGTTGCGAGCCGCCGGTGGCGGAACTCTTCTTCTGATGGTGGCGGGGCATGGTTCGAAAATCACCTCGTCATGCCCGTGTTTGGGACACGAGCATTGTCATTTGTCCTGTTGAAACGAATGAGGCGGATGGCCGGAAAAAATCCGGCCATCGCACTCCCGCAATTTCAGCTCAAAAAGATCCGGGCGCTTCGGTAAGATTTGGACTTACAGGGAGCGCTGGATCGTCTCCACGCGGTAACACTCGATCACGTCACCTGCACGCATGTCGTGATAGTTCTCGAAGGCCATGCCGCATTCCTGGCCGGACTGGACTTCCTTCACTTCGTCCTTGAAGCGCTTCAGCGTCGACAGCTTGCCTTCGTGCACGACGACGTTGTCGCGGATCAGGCGCACATTGGCGCCGCGTTCCACGGTGCCGTCGGTGACGCGGCAGCCGGCGACCTTGCCGACCTTGGAGATGTTGAAGATCTCCAGGATCGCGGCGTTGCCGAGCATGGTCTCGCGCAAGGTCGGCGCGAGCAGGCCGCTCATCGCCTTCTTCACGTCGTCCACGAGGTCGTAGATGATGTTGTAGTAGCGGATCTCGATGCCGTTGCGCTTGGCGGCCGCGGCGGCCTCCTTGTTGGCACGGACCGAGAAGCCGATGATCGCGGCGTTGAAGCCTTCCGCGAGCGTCACGTCGGATTCCGAGATGCCGCCGACGCCGGCATGCAGGATGCGGGCGGCGACTTCGTCGGTGCCGAGCTTCTCCAGCGAGCCGAGGATCGCTTCCAGCGAGCCCTGCACGTCGGCCTTGATGATCAGCGGGAATTCCTTGCGGCCCGCCGTCTTCAATTGCGACATCATCTGCTCGAGCGAGCCGCGCATGCCGGAGATCGAGGCAGCCGCGTTCTCGCGCTTCTGGTGCGCGCGGTAGCTCGTGATCTGGCGGGCGCGGGCTTCGTTCTCGACCACGGCGAGACGATCGCCGGCTTCCGGCGGACCGTTGAAGCCGAGCACCTCGACCGGCACCGACGGGCCGGCCTCGTCCACGGTCTCGCCCTGATCCGAGATCAGCGCACGGACGCGGCCCATCTCGGCGCCGGCAACGATGATGTCGCCGACACGGAGCGTGCCACGCTGAACCAGCACGGTCGCGACCGGACCGCGGCCGCGGTCGAGCTTGGCCTCGATCACGGTGCCTTCGGCCGGGCGCTCCGAATTGGTCTTCAGGTCGAGGATGTCGGCCTGCAGCGCGATCATCTCGAGCAGCTTGTCGAGATTGGTCTTGTTCTTGGCGGACACTTCGACGTCGACGACGTCGCCGCCGAAGGATTCGACCTGCACCTCGTGCTGGAGCAACTCGGTGCGCACGCGCTCGGGCTTGGCGTCGGGCTTGTCGATCTTGTTGATGGCAACGATGATCGGCACCCGCGCCGCCTTGGCGTGGTTGATGGCTTCGACCGTCTGCGGCATCACGCCGTCATCGGCCGCAACCACCAGCACGACGATGTCGGTGACCTTGGCGCCGCGGGCGCGCATCGCGGTGAACGCGGCGTGGCCGGGCGTGTCGATGAAGGTGATCTTCTTGCCGCTTTCCGGCGACAGCACCTGATAGGCGCCGATATGCTGGGTGATGCCGCCGGCTTCGCCGGAGACGACGTTGGCATGACGAAGCGCGTCGAGCAGCGAGGTCTTGCCGTGGTCGACGTGACCCATCACGGTCACGACCGGCGAGCGCGTCTCGGTGTCGGTGGAATCGTCGGTGGCGTCGAACAGGCCTTCTTCGACGTCGGACGCGGCCACGCGCTTCACGGTGTGGCCGAGCTCCTCGGCGATCAGCTGCGCGGTGTCGGCATCGATCACGTCGGTGATCTTGTGCATCGCGCCCTGCTTCATCAGCATGCGGATGACGTCGACCGCGCGCTCGGCCATGCGGTTGGCGAGTTCCTGGATGGTGATCGCTTCCGGAATGATCACCTCGCGGATCAGCTTTTCCTTCGGCTCGTTCGAGGCGTGACCCTTCAGGCGCTGGGTACGGCGGCGGAACGACGCGATCGAGCGCTCGCGCACTTCGTCGGCATTGAGCGCGGTGACGAGCGTCAGGCGGCMGCGTTCCTTCTGCGGGCCCGGCTTGTGGGTGGTCTTGGGGGCTGCGACGGGCCGCATGGCACCGCCGGGACCGCGGCGGATCTGCCGCGGACCGTCATCCTCGTCCGGTCCGGCTGCGACGCCGGGGGCACGACCCGGCGCGGCCGGCCGCTGCGCGGTCGTCGTCGCCGGTCGGGCGGTGGTGGTTGCAGGTCGCGACGTGGTCGTCGCGGGCCGCGGCGCGCTGGTCGCCGGCGCGGCGGTCGCCGCGCGTGCCGCGGATTGCGACTGCTCACCCTCGCCAAAACGCTTCTTGGCCTCGGTCTCGGCCTTGCGCTTGGCTTCCTCTTCGTGGCGATGGCGCTCGTCCTCGGCCTTGCGGCGGGCTTCGGCGGCCTCGCGCTCGACGCGCTCGGCGCTTTCGCGGACGGCGCGGCGCTGGGCTTCCTCTTCGGCCTGGCGTCGCTCCTCGACCTCACGCACCTTGGCGTCGGCGAGCGCGCTGGCGCGGGCCGAACGTTCATCCTCGGTCAGGGTGCGCAGCACCACGCCGGAACCGGCGTTGCGCGGCGGGGCAGGCTTCGGCGCGGGACGCGGCGCTGCGGCGGCGGGCGCGGCCGGCGCCGGCTTCGCAACCTCGGCTGCCTGCGGCTCAGGGGTGCCGTCGATGCGGCGCTTACCGCGCTTCTCGACCACGACCTGCTTGCTGCGGCCGTGGCTGAAGCTCTGGCGCACGGTGCCCGTTTCGACGCGCGGCTTGAGCGATAGCGTCTTGCTCGGAACGCTCAGCTTCTTGTCGCCAGGGGTCTTGGTATCAACCATTCAGCAGTCCTAATCCTGATCTTTGTTAACGTTGTGCGTTGCCGCACCGTCCTATCGGGTGGTCGTTGTCTCTCAGAAATCCTGGCCGCGCTTGTCGGCAGTCTTGTCATCGTCCGCCAGCCGGTATCGGACCAGCATCTGGCTACGTGACAGGAATGACCTGCTCGCCGGGCCCGCGAGCAGCGCAGCATGTATCACATTTGACCGGGTAAGTGCCAAATCCAATTCTACCGATTTCAGCGCGGTTATGACGGGAATCGGCGGCTTGGCGCCGCGATTTCCGTCATTTTGACGCGCCAGCATGTCCAATTTGCGGATTCCGTCCGCAGCCCCGTCGCTGGCGTGGATCAGGACCTCGACCGTGCCTTCCCGCAGGGCGCTCTCGACCTTGCCGAAGCCGGCCACGATCTGGCCCGCCTTGGCGGCAATCCCAAGGGCTTCCGTCACGCTCCGAACCAGGAGCGCCTCGATGTCGTCGGGAAGCGTCTGAGGGATGCGCAGCTCGCGCTTGAAGGCCTTGCTAAATTGGTGACGACGGACGGCTTCCGCAACCGTCTGTCGCGAGGCCGATATCCACATGCCGCGCCCGGGCAGCTTGCGCTTGAGATCGGGAACTATGTGGGCTTCCGGCGAGACGACGAAGCGGATCAGCTCGTCGATCGGCCGGACCTCGCGGCTGACCGCACACATCCGCATGGTCGCGGACCTTTCGGTCCGCGGTCCATGGTCGAGATCGTGGTCGGTATCAGCGAGCATCCGGGCGACATCTCCTAAAACCCTTAAGCCGGCTGATCTTCGGTCGCCTCGGCCTCTTCGGCCGGCTTGGCCAAATCGGCTTCGGTGATCCAGCCGGCCTTGACGCGCGCCTGCATGATCATGGCTTCCGCGTCGTCGCGGGTGATGTCGATGCCTTCGAGCGCGCCAGCGTACTTGGTCTGCTCGCCGCCTTCCTTGCGCTCGGTCCAGCCGACCAGATCGTCGGTGGCGCAGCCGGCGAGGTCATCGACCGACTTGATGTCGTTCTCGCCGAACTTCACCAGCATCTTCGAGGTCACGCCGGGCACGTCCTTGACGGCGTCCTCGACGCCGAGTTCCTTGCGCCGGGCCTCGAGCTCGGCTTCCTGCTGCTCGAGATACTCGCGGGCACGGTTCTGGAGCTCCTGGGCGGTCTCCTCGTCGAAGCCCTCGATGCCGGCGAGCTCCTTGATGTCCACCATCGCGAGTTCCTCGACCGAGGTGAAGCCCTCGGACGCCAGCAACTGGCCGACGACCTCGTCGACATTGAGCGATTCCATGAAGACGCGGGTGGAATTCTCGAAGTCGGCCTGACGGCGCTCCGATTCCTCCTGCTCGGTCAGGATGTCGATGTCCCAGCCGGTGAGCTGCGAGGCGAGACGGACGTTCTGGCCGCGGCGGCCGATCGCCAGCGACAGCTGGTTGTTGGTGTCGGGCACCACGACCTCGATGCGCTCGCGGTCCTCGTCGATGACGACCTTGGACACTTCGGCCGGCGCCAGCGCGTTGACCACGAAGGTCGCGATGTCGGGCGACCACGGAATGATGTCGATCTTCTCGCCCTGCAATTCGTTCACCACCGCCTGCACGCGCGAGCCGCGCATACCGACGCAGGCGCCGACCGGATCGACCGAGGAATCCCGGGAAATCACGCCGATTTTGGCGCGCGAGCCGGGATCGCGGGCAACCGCCTTGATCTCGACGATGCCGTCATAGATTTCCGGCACTTCCTGCGCAAACAGTTTTGCCATGAACTGCGGATGGGTGCGGGAGAGGAAGATCTGCGGGCCGCGGGTTTCGCGGCGGACGTCGAAGATGTAGGCGCGGACGCGGTCGCCGTTGCGGAACACCTCGCGCGGCAGCATCTCGTCGCGGCGGATGATGGCCTCGCCACGGCCGAGATCGACGATCACGCTGCCATATTCGACGCGCTTGACGACGCCGTTGACGATGTCGCCGATGCGGTCCTTGAATTCCTGATATTGCCGGTCGCGTTCGGCCTCGCGCACCTTCTGCACGATGACCTGCTTGGCCGACTGCGCGGCGATGCGGCCGTATTCCAGCGGCGGCAGGGTGTCGGCGATGGTGTCGCCGACCTGGGCGCCGGGATTGGCGCGTTGCGCATCTACCAGCGAGATCTGGTTGGAATGGTTTTCGACGTTCTCGACCACCAGCATGTGGCGCGACAGCCGCAGCTCGCCCTTCTTCGGGTCGATCTCGGCATGAACGTCAGTCTCGCTGCCGTAACGCGCCCGCGCCGCCTTGGCGATGGCGTCCTCCATCGCCGCGATGACGATGCCGCGGTCGATCGATTTCTCGCGCGCAACGGCGTCGGCGATCTGGAGCAGTTCAAGTCGATTGGCGCTGACTGCCATGGCTAGTCTCCTTCGTCAGGCTCGATCTCGCCGCGCCGCGCACGTTCGGCAGCAAGGCGATGTTTCTTTGTATTGGTCGGGGCCGGCTTCTTCTTCGCCGGCTTGGTATTCTTGGTGATCTTCGCGCTGATCTCCGCGTGCGGTGCAGCCGGCGGCTCCAGCCCGAGATCGCGGCGCATCTCGCGCGCCTGGGCCTTGCCGCGGCGCATCGATTCCGCGATCAGCTCGTCGGTCAGCACCAGCCGTGCCTCGCCGATATCCTCCATCACCAGGAGAACCTCGGTCTCGTCGTCGGTCTTGACGTCGTCGCGCATCACGCGCACGCGGTCGCCCTCGACGCCGGCAAGCGTGCCGCGGAACCGCTTCCGCCCCTCATGGGCGGTCGCCATCTCGACCTTGACCAGATGGCCAGTATACCGCTCGAAATCGGAACGACGCACCAGCGGGCGGTCGATTCCCGGCGAGGAAATCTCCAGCCGGTAGGCGCGGTCGATCGGGTCGGCGACGTCGAGCACCGGCGACAGCGCCCGTGAGATCGCCTCGCAATCCTCGATCTGCATCGAGCCGTCCGGCCGCTCGGCCATGATCTGCACGGTGCAGCCGGCCTCTCCGGAAATACGGATCCGCACCAGCCGGTAGCCCATGCCCTGGAGCACGGGGCCCGCGACCGCCGACACCCGCGCCGCAGCGCCCGGCTCGACCACGAGCCGCGGCTCGGCCAGCAACTCGGCATCCATGGAACCAAGGTTCGGTTCGGTCATATCCAGGGTCAAGGCGCTCGATGGTTAAGGCTTGGTTACGATGTCAGAGCCTGCTTCGGAACTCTCCGTCCGACAGATCGTCGGACCGCGCATCTTCCGCCAAGCCGCGCTCAGGTAATAAAAAAGAGCGGGTCCTTTCGGGCCCACTCTCACTACGCGGATCGTATGAGAAGATGAATTGGCGCTGATATAGCGCTTTCCACCCTCCCGGACAAGGCCCATCGCAGGCGGCAATGGGCTTTTTGCGCCCCGGTTCGCGGCTGCTGGCGCAACGCTTCCTTCATCAAGGGGGCCTAGATTCCCCGGTTGTGGGGCGGCTTGAGCCTATGGCGCGCCCACGGCGTGCCAGATTCGAGTTTGCGTTCCATGACCGTTGCCACGTCGCTCATTCCTGGACTGGACGATATCGTCAAGCGCGGCGATCCCCGACGTCGCGGCGAGGTGGCGCGCGCCATCGCCGAATTGTTCTTCCACGACGCCGCAAGGCTCCGCCCCGACCTCGTCGATCTCTTCGACAATCTCCTGATCGATCTCGTCCCGCATGCGGAGCTGGCCTCGCGCGTCGACCTCGCCGAGCGCTTCTCGCGGCTCGACAACGCGCCGCGCCATCTGGTCGGTCAGCTTGCGCGTGAAAACGAAATCGCGGTGGCAGGCCCGGTGCTGCGCCGCTCGCCCGTGCTCGACGAGGCGGCGCTGGTCGAGATCGCGCGGCTGAAGGGCCAGGGCCATCTGCTGGCGATGACGGAGCGGCCGGCCTTGTCGGTGAAGCTCACCGACGTGCTGGTCGAGCGTGGCGATCGCGACGTGGTGCGCCGTGCCGTCGGCAATGCCGGCGCGGCGTTCTCGCCCGGCGGTTACTCGGAGCTGATCAAACGCGCTGCCCAGGACGGCGTGCTGACGCTCAAGATCGGCCAGCGCGAGGATCTCTCCGGCGAGCATCTGAAGGAGCTCCTGAACGGCACGCTCGATGTGATCCGCCGCCGCCTGTCCAGCGTGGTCAACCCGGTTCGGCAGGTCGAGATCAAGCGCGCGATGGCCTCGATCGAGGAGGCCACGCTGCCGCCCGGGCCGCGGCGCGATTATTCGGGAGCGCAGCGCACCGTGCTCGGCCTGCATCGCGACGGTCATCTCGGCGAAAGCGCGCTGCTCGGATTCGCCAAGGCCAACAAGTACGAAGAGACGATCGCCTCGCTCTCGGCGATGTCCGGCGTCAGGCTCTCGATCCTCGACCGCCTGATCGCGGGCGACCGCTACGATCCGATCCTGATCCTGGGGCGGATGTTGAATTTGGGCTGGCCCACGGTGCGTGCGCTCATCCTGTTGTGGTACGGGCCGCATCGCACGCCGGCTGACGCCGACATCGAGGCGGCGCGCATGAACTTCACGCGCCTGATGCCGGCAACCGCCGAGCGCGTCGTGAAATTCTGGCGCAACCGGCAGACGATCTGAAATTATCTCTCTTGTCATTCCGGGGCGCGCGAAGCGCGAACCCGGAATCTCGAGATTCCGGGTTCGATGCTGCGCATCGCCCCGGAACGACAATCAGCTTCTTCTGAACCGCAGATACGCCGCCTTGCGGCCCTCGCGCGCGGCTTTCCGGCCATAACGCGTCATGGTGTAGCCGTCCCAGGGCTGCCGGAAATCGTCGGCGCGCTCCGCGAGCCATTGGAAATCCGGCGCGCGTGCAAGATGCGACAGTGTCCAGGCGCAGTAATCGTCGATGTCGCAGACGAATCGGAATTCGCCGCCCGCCTTCAGCACGCGCGCCATCGCGGCGATCGTCCTGTCCTGAACGAAGCGCCGCTTCCAGTGCCGCCGCTTCGGCCAGGGATCGGGATGGATCAGGTCGATCCGCGACAGCGAGGCCTTCGGCAGCCAGGCCAGCAGCTCGGCGGCATCGCCCGCGAACAGGCGGATATTGCCGATGTTGCCAGCCTCGATCTGCGCCAGGATTTTCGCCATGCCGTTGACATAGGGCTCGCAGCCGATGAAGCCGGTTGCGGGAAAGCCCTGCGCCTCCGCCGCAAGATGCTCGCCGCCGCCGAAGCCGATCTCGAGCCGCACATCGTCGGCTGCGGGATCGAAGATCTCGCCCGCATTCGCCGGCGCTGCAGCTGCGATGTCGAGCGCGAGATGCGGCAGCAGATGATCGATCAGCTCGGCCTGGTGCTGCCTGAGCTTGTGGCCCTTGCGGCGTCCGAAGAAGGCGCGTTCGCTGTCGTCGCGACCTGGATCTGATTTGCGCTCGCTCATTGCAGCGTCTGATACAGGCGATAGAGCAGCCGCGCGCGCGGTTCGAGCGAGGAGACGTAGAGCTGCTCATAATGGGTGTGCGCGCCCTTGCCGTCGACGCCGAGCCCGTCGAGCGTGCCGGTATCGGCCGCCGTGAAATTGCCGTCCGAGCCGCCGCCGGTGTGGGTGTCGATCAGCTCGAAGCCGATCTCGGCTGCCAGCGTCTTCGCATGCTCGTACAGCGAAGCACCGGAATTGCTTTTCTCATAGGGCGGACGATTGAGCTCGCCCGTGACCTTGACCGTGACGCCGTCCGTCTTCGACGTCAGTCCGAGGATCTTGCCGACGAATTCGTCCGCATCGGTGAAGCTCGGCACGCGCAGATCGATTTCGGCATAGGCCTCTTCCGGCGTCACGTTGGGCCGCGTGCCGCCGCGCACCACGCCGACATTGACGGTGACGCCGCGCTTCAAATCGTTCATCCCCTCGAGCGCCTGGATGACGTTGGCGAGCTCGCGGACGGCGCTGCGGCCGTCTTCAGGCCGCGTCCCGGCATGGGCGGGCACGCCCTTGATGAACACCTGGAAGCGTCCGACGCCCTTGCGCCCGGTGACGATCTTGCCGCCGTCGCGCGCCGGCTCCGTGACCAGCACGTATTTGGCCTTGCGTCCTTCCTGCTCGATCAGCGCGCGCGAGGTGGGGCTGCCGATCTCTTCGTCGGACGTGAACAGATGCGTGATGCAGAGCGGTGAACGCTCGGCCGTGGCGCACAGCGCGCGGAAGGCGTGATGGGCGATGTAGGCGCCGCCCTTCATGTCGTAGATGCCGGGACCGAACGCGCTGTCGCCTTCGACCCTGAACGGCAGGCGCGCGATGAATCCCATGGGATGAACGGTATCGAGGTGGCTCAGCACCAGGATGCCCGGCCGGTCCTGGCCCCAGGTCGAGCGTGCCACGAGATGATCGCCGCAACCATCGACGCCATCGACGCGCTCGAGCGTGACCGGCAGATCGCGATATTGCTCCGCGACCATCGAGATCAGCTTGTTGACTTGGTCAGGCGCTTCCGTCGGCGTCTCGATCTCCACCCAGCGGCGGATGCCATCGAGAATAGTTTGGGAATCGAACCAATTGGAGCTCGCCATGGACGCATCTGTGCCTTTGAATCGCATCATCTGTGAGGGCGCGCATCAAGACGCGCCCGCAAATGACGACATAGGCCAGATTTGGCGCAGTCTCAAATCGGAATGAGGTTGCGCGTCAGCGTTTGTCGGGGCCTTCGCGGGCGGCGATCTGCTCGACCAGATCGACGATGGAGCGGCGCAGCTTCGAATCGGTGATTCGGGTGAACGCCTTGGTCAAGGCGAGCCCTTCGGAGGTCGCGAGAAAATCGGAGACGTAGGACGGCGAGGCGCCTTCGGCGAAGCCGTCCGGACCCGGCACGCCGCTCGGGCCGCCCTCGAACAGGAACGACACGGGCACGTGGAGGATTTCGGCGATCTGCTGGATTCGGCTCGCGCCGACCCGGTTGGTGCCCTTCTCGTATTTCTGGATCTGCTGGAAAGTCAGGCCCAAAGCTTCACCGAGCTTTTCCTGGCTCATGCCCAACATGATGCGGCGCATGCGCACGCGACTGCCGACATATTTGTCAACAGGGTTGGGCGCTTTCGACATTTCCTCAGCCCTCCAAACACCACCGTCGGCGCAATCAGTATTGCCTCAGGTGACAGCGACGTCAAAACTTCACTCTGATTGGGGAAACATTGCGGAGAAATTTAGCAATGCACCGCTGTCTTATTGCAGCGGGCTCAGAATGAGGAGCCCGCCTGCGGTCTGTCAACCGTGGGACTACGGTTGTCAAAGGTTTCCGGCCGCTTCGGCAAAGACGGCGCGATCAGGGGTGCCGTTTGGCAACACGTCGCCGGACCGCCAGCAGCACAGCCAGCGCAACGAGCATGGCCGCGGGCGCGTCGCCGACCCTCGCATAGATGGTCGGCGGGATTGCGGCGGGCAGACTTGCATCCAAAATGCCTTCGATTCCAAGACCGAGGCTGGCAACCGTTCGGCCCACCGGATCGATCACCGCCGATACGCCGGTGTTGGCGGAGCGCACCAGCGGCAGCCCGAGCTCGATCGCGCGCATCCGCGCCTGCTCCAGATGCTGATAGGGGCCGGTCGAAACGCCGAACCAGCCGTCATTGGTGAGGTTCACGATCCAGCCCGGGCGCTCGTTGCGCGCCCCGACCTCGCCGGGAAAGATCGCCTCGTAGCAAATCAGCGGTAGCGCCGGCGGCGCGCCCGGCACCGGCAACGCATGCCGCACGCTGCCCGGAATGAAGCCGCCGCGGACCCGCGTGAGTTGTTCGAAGCCGAGCTTCTCCATCGTGTCCTGGAAGGGAAGATATTCTCCGAACGGCACCAGATGCAGCTTGTCGTAGACTGCGAGCACGCTGCCGTCGTGGTCCATCACATAGATCGAATTATAGGCGCGTGTGATCGGCTTGCCCGGCGGCAGGTCGGGGGCGCGCACCGATCCCGTGATCAGCACCGTGCCCTTGGGCAGGAGCTCGGCGATTTGCGCCATCACGTCGGCTTCGCGGGTCAGAAAGAACGGAAACGCGGATTCCGGCCAGATCAGGATGGTGGCATCGCGCACGCCGGTCGATTGCGGCCCCGAGGCGCGGTCCGACAGCGCGAGATATTTCTTCATCACCTCCGCTTTCGCGGAGTAGTTGAATTTTGCGTCCTGCTGGAGGTTCGGCTGCATCAGGCGCAGCTTGGCGCCCGCGACCATCGTGGTCGGATGCAGCGACAGGCGAATCGCGCCGAAGATGCCCATGACAATCAGCAGTGCGACCGCTGCGGCCGGCACACGCCACGCCAGGCGGCGATCCCGCGTGCGGTCGATCAGCACCGCGGGGCTCGCGAAGATCGCAACGGTGAGGAACGTCATGCCCCACAAGCCGATCAGGGACGCCGTCTGCGCCAGCGGCAGCGGCTCCGACAGCGCATAGCCGAAGGCGTTCCACGGAAAGCCGGTGAGCGCGTGACCACGCAGCCATTCGGCGACGGTGAGGCTCGCGGCGAGCGCGAGAATGCGCGTGGCGTCCTTGCTCCAGAGCAGGCGGGCCAGCGCGAAGCCGATCGCCGTGAAGATCGAGAGATAGGCCGGCAGGCCCAGCACGGCGAAGGGCGTCAGCCAGGCAAACACGTCGGCGTCGACGAAGAAGGCGTAGCCGATCCAGTACAGGCCGGGCACGAAATAGCCGAGCCCGAACCAATAGCCGGTCAGGGCCGCGGCGGGAACGCCGCCATATCGTCCGGCGCCAGCGCCGTCGATCAGCCAGACCAGCACCGGGAAGGTGATGAACAGCACCGGGAAGAGGTTGAACGGCGCCAGCGCCAGCACCGACAGCGCACCGCACCCCATCGCAATGAGCGCGCGTTTCCATCCCCAGGTCAGGATGATGGCAAGCGCGATCTGTCGCAAACGCTGGAAGGGACTCACTGCGGGCCGGTCCCGTCGCTTGGCGGCGGGGTCGGCGTGTCACTGGAAGGCGGCTGGCCGCTCTCCGGCGTAGCCTCGCGGCGGCGGCTCTCACGCTGGGTGCGGGGGGCGGGGCGTTCTTTCCGCGTCGAGATGCGCAGCCGCTTGACGCGGCGCGGATCGGCATCGAGCACCTCGACCTCGTAATTGCCGGGACCGGAGATCACCTCGCCGCGCACCGGCAGGCGGCCGACGAAACTGACGAGATAGCCGCCCAGCGTCTCCACCTCCTCGCCGGCCTCGCCGGTGACGAAGTCCTCGCCGATCACCGAGCGGACGTCGTCGAGGCTGGCGCGGGCGTCTGCAATGAAGGCGTTGTCGGGCAGGCGCACGATCGAGGGCGGCTCGTCGCTGTCGTGCTCGTCGTCGATCTCGCCGACGATCTGCTCGACGATGTCCTCGAGCGAAACCAGCCCGTCGCTGCCGCCATATTCGTCGACCACCAGCGCGAGGTGGATGCGCGTGGCCTGCATCTGCGCGAGCAGGTCGATCGCCCGCATCGACGGCGGCACGTAGAGCAGCTTGCGGATGATGCGCGCATCCTGAAGCGGCAGCGCGAGATCGACGGCGCGCAGATCGAGGCCTGCCGGCAGCGGCTTCTTGCGTTTGGTCTTGGTGGTTTCCGATACGCGGGCGCGCGCGGTCATGAAGGCGAGCAGGTCGCGGATGTGGACGATGCCGACGGGATCGTCGAGCGTCTCGTTGTAGACGACGAGGCGCGAATGGCCGGCGCTCTCGAAACGGTCCATCAGCTCGCCGAGCGGGATGTCGCGCTTCACCGCGATGATGTCGGCGCGATGCACCATGACGTCGGCGATGCGGCGCTCATGCAGGCTGAGGATGTTGCGCAGCATGGTGCGCTCGACGGTCGAGAACCCGGTGTCGTCGGGTGTCGTGGCGTCGAGCACGACCTGGAGATCGTCGCGCACCGATCCGGCCTTCCAGCCGAACAGCGTGCGGATGGCGCGCAGCAGCCAGCCTTCGGCGGTCGGACGCAGCACCTCGCCGGGCGTCACCACGGCCGGCAGGTTGGGCGTGTGGCGCGGATTGTCGTGGGTCGGGTCGGAATCCGGCATCTCAATCCATCCGTCAGCGGTCGGCATAGGGGTCGGGGATGCCGAGATGAGCCAGGATCTGCGTTTCGAGCGCTTCCATCTCCTCCGCGTCGTCGTCGTTCTCGTGGTCGTAGCCGATCAGATGCAGGAAACCATGCACGGCGAGATGGCTCAAATGATGGTCGAACGGTTTCTGCTCCTCGTCCGCCTCGCGCCGCATCGTTTCATAGGCGATGGCGATGTCGCCGAGCATGCGCGGCGCATCGCCCGGCTTCCATTCGCCCTCCGGCTGGAGCGCCGGAAACGACAGCACGTTGGTCGGCTTGTCGAGGCCGCGCCAGTTGCCGTTGAGGGTGCGGATGCCGGCATCATCGGTCAGCATCACGGCCACTTCGGCTTCGGCGACGTCTTCGTCGACCGATTCGGCGGCGGCCGCGACCGCGCGCCGGATCACGGCTTCGGCGTCGGGCTCGCTCTGCCAGCAATCGGCGACGACGAGGACCTCGGTCATGGGAAGGTTGGGGTGTGACATTCTGTTTGTTCGGAACGAAAGGGCGCTATGCCCGCGCCCGCATGGTCCGCTTGTCTCGTCAGGATTTGCCGGCCGCCGGCCGCTGCGGCAGCCCTTCATAGGCTGAGACGATCCGCGCCACGAGCTCGTGCCGGATCACGTCCTCGGCGGTGAAATGAACTTGCGCAATGCCCTCGACGCCGTTCAGCAGCCGGGTCGCTTCCGCGAGGCCCGAGGTCTGGCCGTTCGGCAGGTCGATCTGCGAGGGGTCGCCGGTCACGATCATGCGGCTGTTCTCGCCGAGACGGGTCAGGAACATCTTCATCTGCATCGATGTGGTGTTCTGGGCCTCGTCCAGGATGATGGCGGCATTGGTGAGCGTGCGGCCGCGCATGAAGGCGAGCGGCGCGATCTCGATCTCGCCGGTCTGGAGCGCGCGCTCGACGATGCGCGCGTCCATCAGGTCATAGAGCGCGTCGTAGATCGGGCGCAGATAGGGATCGACCTTCTCGCGCAGGTCGCCGGGCAGGAAGCCGAGCCGCTCGCCGGCTTCCACCGCCGGGCGCGACAGGATGATCTTGTCGACCTCCTTGCGCTCGAACAATTGCGCGGCATGTGCGACCGCGAGCCAGGTCTTGCCGGTGCCGGCGGGGCCGACGCCGAACACCAGCTCGTGGCGCTTCAGCGCGCGGATGTAGGAATCCTGCGCGGCGGTGCGCGCCCGCACGGGGCGCTTGCGCAGATTGATGCTCTCGAAGGTCGTCTTGGCCGACTTGGCGTCGAACTCGAACAGCGAGCCCTGCGCGATCACGGCGCGAATCGCGCCTTCGACCTCGCCCTGGTCGAGATCCTGCCCCTTCACCGCCTGGGCGTAGAGCGTTTCCAGCACGCGGCGCGCGGCATCGCAGCCGTCGCGCGAGCCGCCGATGGTGATGTGGTTGCCCTTGGAATCCACCACCACGCCGAGCCGCCGCTCGATCTGCGCGAGGTTCTGGCCATAGGGGCCGACCAGCGCGGATGCGGCGCGGTTGTCGTCGAAATCGATGACGACCTGGGTCTCGGGCGGAACTTGCATGTCGCGGTCAAATTTGCGGCTGGGAGCGAACGAAGGCGAATCCGATGCGCTTTTTGGCAAGGGTTCAGGCTCCAGTGGCAATGGGTGATAAAGCGGGTTCGTGCGCAAGGCGCGGCGTTACGAGTTCGCCGAGGAAGCTGTAGCGCTCGAGGCTGTCGATCCGGACCGGCAGGATAGTTCCGATGATGTCGGGCGAGGCCATCACATGCGCAGGCTGCAGGAAGGCCGTCCGGCCGACGATCTGGCCGTCCTTGCGCGCCGCCCGTTCGAACAGCACGTCGACGGTTGTGCCAATCGCGGCCTTGTTGAAGGCCGATTGCTGGCTGTCGATCAGTTCCTGGAGCCGCTCCAATCGCTGGTCCATCTCGGCGGGGGACACCGTCTCCTGCATGTCCGCGGCCGGCGTTCCCGGCCGGGCGGAGTATTTGAACGAATAAGCCGCAGCGTAGCCGATTTGCGTGACAAGCGCGAGGGTGGCGAGAAAATCTTGCTCGCTCTCCCCCGGAAAGCCGACGATGAAATCTGATGAAAAAGCAATGTCTTGGCGCGCGGCCCGGAATCGGTCGACGACACGCCGATAATCATCGGCGGTATGTTTCCGGTTCATGGCCGCCAGAATCCGGTCCGAGCCCGACTGCACCGGCAGGTGCACGAACGGCATCAGCGCGTCGAGATCGCGGTGGGCGGCGATCAGACTGTCATCGACATCGCGGGGATGGCTGGTCGAATAGCGCAGCCGGGCGATGCCGGGGATGCGCGCCAGATGTTCGAGCAATTTGCCGAGCGGCCAGCTTTTTCCGTCGGGCCCGTCGCCGTGATAGGCGTTGACGTTTTGCCCGATCAGCGTGAGCTCGCGCACGCCGTTGTCGGCAAGCCGCTTCACGTCGTCGACGATCTTCGCCACCGGCCGCGACACCTCGGCGCCCCGCGTGTAGGGCACGACGCAGAAGGTGCAGAACTTGTCGCAGCCTTCCTGCACCGTGACGAAGGCGGAAATGCCGCGGGCGCGGATGGCGTCGGGCTTCGGCGGGGCGAGGAAACCGAACTTGTCGGCGGCGGGAAACTCGGTCTCGATGGCGCGGCCTTGGTGGCTCGCGCGCTTCAGCAGCTCCGGCAGATGATGATAGCTCTGCGGGCCGACCACGACGTCGACGACCGGGGCGCGGCGCACGATCTCTTCGCCCTCGGCCTGCGCCACGCAGCCCGCGACCGCGATCTGCATCGCGCGGCCGGTGCGCGCGGCCTCGTCCTTGGCGAGGCGCAGCCGGCCGAGCTCGGAATACACCTTTTCGGAGGCCTTCTCGCGGATGTGGCAGGTGTTGAGGATGACGAGGTCGGCGTCCTCGGCGCTGGCGGTCTCCACGAATCCTTCCGGGGCCAGCGTGTCCACCATGCGCTGGGCATCGTAGACGTTCATCTGGCAGCCAAATGATTTGATGTGCAGCTTGCGCGGCGGCTTCATGGAACCCGGAATTGAGGTGGAGGACGACCCCCAGATATAGGCTGGAGCGTCGGAAATCCAGCGATTGGAGCCCCTGAACCGTCATTCCGGGGCGCCCGCGAAGCGGGCGAACCCGGAATCCAGAGGTTTTGGGCGAGATTCCGGGTTCGATGCTGCGCATCGCCCCGGAATGACGGCGATGGCTAGCCCGCCAGGGCGTCCGCCTCGACTCGCCGGACCAGATCCGGCAATTGCCGCATGTCGGCAAAGATCAGGTCGGCGCCGGCCCGGCGCAGCGTCTCGTCGTAACCGTCGCGGCAATGGCTGCCGCCGTGGAAGCCGAACACGGTCATCCCGGCCGCCCGCGCGCCGGCAATGCCGGCCAGACTGTCCTCGATCACGACACAGCGCTCTGGCGGCACGCCCATTTCGTTGGCTGCGAACAAGAACAGGTCCGGCGCCGGCTTGCCGTTCCTCACCTGCGAGGCCGAGAAGATGTTCGGTGCGAGGCGCTCATGAAGAGCGGTGCTTCCGAGGCTCACGCGCATGCGCTGATGCGAGCCGCTGGAGGCGACGCAGACGCGCTGCGTGACGATATCGAGCACGTCGTGGATGCCGCGGATCGCTTCGAGATCGGCCTCGAACGAACGGAACAGCTCGTCCTGCAAGTCGCCGTGATAGGCCTCCGGCAGCTTGCGACCGAGCTCGGACTCGATCTCGAGATTGGCCTGCCGCGTGGAGCGGCCGAGAAAGCGCTCGAACACCTGCTCCGAGGTGATGGGATAGCCGTGCCGGCTCAATACGTCCGCATGCGCGCGGCAGGAGATGACCTCGCTGTCCACGAGCACGCCGTCGCAATCGAAGATGATGAGATCGATGGGCACTGAACTTAAGACGTCGGCTTGTCGTCGTCGAGCGGGACGCAATAGAGCTCGAGCCGATGGTCGACCAATTTGTAGCCGAGCTTGCGGGCGATCTCCGCCTGGAGCTTCTCGATCTCTTCGGAGGTGAACTCGATCACCTTGCCGTCGCGCAGGTTGATGAGGTGGTCGTGATGGCTGTCGCGCATCTGCTCGTAGCGCGCGCGGCCCTCGCGGAAATCGTGGCGTTCGATGATGCCGGCATCCTCGAACAGCTTGACGGTGCGATAGACCGTCGAGATCGAGATCTTGTCGTCGACGGCGACGCAGCGCCGATACAATTCCTCGACGTCGGGATGATCGACCGCCTCCGCAAGCACGCGGGCGATGACACGGCGCTGCTCGGTCATGCGCATGCCGGTGGCGGCACAGCGTGCCTCGATGCCGGATGCCTTGGATGCAGAAGAAGGTTTCAGTGCGGTCATGGATTGTCTGCCTGACGGGGCGCTTTGTGCCAACAATGTTACGACAAGTCACGTCGCATCAGAAGTGCGTTCAATTGTTCCCCGTTCGGCTGCTTATAATAGCGTTCGCGGCGCCCGACCACCATGAATCCGGCCCGGTCATAGAGCCGCCGCGCCGGCTGGTTGTTCTCCTCGACCTCGAGAAATATCGTGCGCACCCCGCGTCCCGCGAGATGGCCGAGATGGGTCATCAGCAGCGCGCGGGACAGACCGCGGCCGCGATGAGCTTGATCGACGGCAATGGAGAGGATTTCCGCTTCATCCGCGCCGATCCGCGACACCGCAAATCCGATCGTCTTGCGGCCCAGGCGCAGCCGATGCACGAGCGTGTTGCGCTCGCCGATCATGGTCTCGAACTCGCCTTCGCCCCAGCCGTGCGCGAAGGATGCGCCGTGAAGCTGCGCCAGCCGCGCCGCATCCCGTACGGATGCGGGCTCGACGGCGGCGGTGCCGCCGCGCCACCACTCCGACAACCATCTCATCACGAGGTTGCGGCTTGTGCTGCGCGTGGCGGCATGGCTGCCGGCTTTGCATCGGGCGCGCGCAGATAAAACGGCCGCGCCGGCGTCGTTTCGGGATCGGCGGCCGCGCCGAGCCACGCGACCCAGCCGATGTCGGGCGCGGCCTGCGCATCGACTGCAACCGGTTGCGGTGCGTCCTTTGGCCAGCGCTCGGCGAGGATTTTTGCGGCATTGCCGACCAGATGCGGCGCGCCGAATTGCGAGGCCGCAATCGCCTCGTCGATGCTGGCGACTTTCGGCCGCACCAGCTGGCCGCCGTCGCCGGCGACGATCTGGAAATAGACGTGATCGTGCCGCGCGTCGATCGCCGAGATCACGGGCGCCGTTCCGCTTTGGCCCACGACGGTGGCGGCGTAGGCCGACAACGTCGTCAGCCCGACGGCCGGCCGCCTGGCCGCGAGCGCAAGTCCGCGCGCCGCCGAAATGCCGACGCGCAAGCCGGTGAAACTGCCGGGGCCGACGGTGACGGCGATGCGGTCGAGCGAGGTGAATGCGAGATTGGCGGACTGCATGACACGCGCGATCATCGGCATCAGCGCCTCGGCGTGGCCGCGCTTCATGAGAAGCTGCTCCTGCGCAAGCAGCTCGCCGGCGTCGGTGTCGAGAACGGCGGCCGCGCATGCTTCCAGCGCGGTGTCGATGGCAAGGATCAGCATGAGACAGCGAATGGCGAGTGGCGAATAACGAGGAGTGTAGCGAACCACGCGCCAATCCGCCATTCTTCACGCACGATTCGTAGCCCCCTGATATCGCCGCGCTTCGTAGGGTGGGCAAAGCGAAGCATGCCCACCACGGCTGTTTCATCTTGGTTGGTGGGCACGGCGCAAGAGCGCCTTTGCCCACCCTACGGCGCTGCCGCTCACATCGGCCGCCCTTCTGTCATTCCGGGATGGTGCGTCAGCACCAGACCCGGAATCTCGAGATTCTCAGGCACGCAACTGCGCGCCGGGGCTCGGTCCTTCGGACCGCCCCGGAATGACGACTTCGTCGTCACATCGGCCGGACTTCGACCACGTCGGGCACGAAATGCTTCAACAGGTTCTGGATGCCGTGCTGCAGCGTCGCGGTCGATGACGGGCAGCCGGAGCAGGAGCCCTTCATGTTAAGATAGACGACGCCGTCCTTGAAGCCGCGGAAGGTGATGTCGCCGCCGTCATTGGCGACCGCCGGGCGCACGCGGGTCTCGATCAGGTCCTTGATCATGTCGACCGTCTCGGCGTCGGCCTCGTCGAAGAACTCGTTCTCGTCGTCGAGATCGGCATCGCTTTGGGCTGCACCGTCGGCGAGCAGCGGCGCGCCGGACATGTAGTGCTCCATGATGGCGCCGAGGATCGCGGGCTTGAGCTGCTGCCATTCACCGCTCGCCTTGGTCACGGTGATGAAGTCCGATCCGTAGAACACGCCGGTGACGCCGGGCACCTCGAACAGCTTTTCGGCGAGCGGCGACTGCGCCGCGGTTTCGCGGCTTGCAAACTCCACCGGGCTGCCGTCGACGACGACGCGGCCGGGAATGAACTTGAGCGTGGCGGGATTGGGGGTGGCTTCGGTTTGAATGAACATGGTTTTCTCCGGACGTCGCCGGTTCAAGGCCGGCGCGTAGCTATCCAGTAGCAGATGGCGACGGCGAACGCACGGTCAAGGGGTAAGGAGCGCGTTTCGTTGTTATATCAGCGGGTTAGGATACTCAAATAGTCCCGCGCCGTCATGGCCGGGCTTGTCCCGGCCATCCACGCGTTACTTCCCCCCGGTCCCAAGAACGTGGATGCCCGGGACAAGCCCGGGCATGACGAGAAGCTGGTTGGCCATTCGCCCAGACCAGGAGAGCTACGACAGCGAATCCACGCTCTGGTCGCTCAGTGCCCCGGAGATGATCGTCACCGGAACGGGGAACGTGCCCAGCGCGTGCGCCAGCAGCGAGACCAGCGGCCCCGGACCTTCCGCGCCGGGATTGGCGGCGAGCACCAGCATGGCGATGTCGGGGTCCTCGTCGATCACCGCGAGCAGCTGTTCCATCGCGGCACCTTCGCGGATGACCCGCTCCGGCGTGATCGCGGCGATGCCGTTGGCGCGGCCTGCGGCACGGTCGAGCGCGGCCTCCGCCGCTTCATTCGCCTCGGCCCTCATGATGTCGGCGACCCCCAGCCATTGCTGGTTCTGGTCCTCGATCTCGATGATACGCAGCATCACCACGCCGCCGCCGGCACGGATCGCCCAGCGGCTGGCGTAATAGACCGCGCGATCCCATTCGGCGGTGTCGTCGACGACGACGAGGCATTTGGGCTTGTGACCCGGCTCGAAGCAAAGTCGCTTGCTGGTCATGCATGTCCCGGCGTGTGCGCGGCCGACATGCTGCCACACTCTCCGTGGGTTTGGGAGAGGGGACGTCGGCCGGCGCCGTGGCGCTGGCCGTCTTGTGAACGCAACAATCAGCGCCGGCGGATGAAGCCGACGATGTCCTTCGACAGCCTCATGGTCTCGTCGGCGATCGCGCGGGCCCGGTCGGCGCCGTCGTTCAGGATCGCGTCGATATGGCCGGGATCGGCGACGAGGCGCTTCATCTCGCCGGCGATCGGCGCGAGCTTGGTGACGCACAGCTCTGCCAGCGCGTTCTTGAAGCTGGAGAACTGTCCGCCGCCGAATTCGCGCAGCACCTCGGCCTTGCTGCGGCCGGAGAGCGCGGCAAAGATGCCGACGAGATTGTCGGCCTCGGGGCGCGCTTCCAGGCCCTTTTCCTCGGTCGGCAGCGGCTCCGGATCGGTCTTCGCCTTGCGGATCTTCTGCGCAATGGTGTCGGCGTCGTCGGTCAGATTGATGCGTGAATTGTCCGACGCATCCGACTTCGACATCTTCTTGGTGCCGTCGCGCAGGCTCATCACGCGCGTCGCCGGGCCCGTGATCAGGGGTTCCGGCAGCGGGAAGAACAGGCCGTCATTGGCGCCCTGGCTTCGGATCGAGTCGCCGAAATCATTGTTGAACTTCTGCGCGATGTCGCGCGAGAGCTCGAGATGCTGCTTCTGGTCCTCGCCGACCGGAACATGGGTGGCGCGGTACAGCAAAATGTCGGCCGCCATCAGCACGGGGTAGTCGAACAGCCCGACGGACGCATTCTCGCGGTCCTTGCCGGCCTTCTCCTTGAACTGGGTCATGCGGCCCAGCCAACCCATGCGCGCGACGCAGTTGAAGATCCAGGCGAGCTCGGCATGGCCCGAGACCTGGCTCTGGTTGAACACGATGTGCTTGTTCGGATCGATGCCGCTGGCGATGAACGCCGCGGTCACCTCGCGGGTGTTGCGCGCGAGCTCGGCCGGTCCGCCCCAGACGTCGACCCCTTGCGTGATCGCGTGCATGTCGACGACGCAATAGATGCAGTTGTGGGTTTCCTGCATCTTCACGAAGTTGACGATCGCGCCGAGGTAATTGCCGAGATGCAGATTGCCCGTCGGCTGGACGCCCGAAAAGACCCGTTCAACGAATGGCATGGTAAGCTGTCCTGGCAAGCCTTCCTGAGATATTCGGCCGTCGTTTCCAACAGCGGCGCTGCCCCGTCAAGGGTAATTCCATCGCCTTACGCGCCGAGGTCGGGCCGGGCAGGCCGCTTCAGGGCATTGGCCGCCTCGCGCCAGGACGCGACGCCGAGAATTTGCAGGATCAGCCCGTAGACGGCGATCCCCGCCGCGATCTGCAGGCCCAGCACGATGAAGCGGATGAGGCCATGGGCCTCGGCGGGCATCAGACCCGCGGTCAGCCAGAGCAGGGCGCCCATGGCGAGCGCGGCGAGCACGATTCGCGGCAGCCGCTTGCGGGCGGCTGCGTCGACCGAGAAGCCGAATTCGGTGGTGCCGGTCCGGAGCAGGGCGAGCGCGCTGCTCCAGGCCCCGGCGGCAATGCTCGCCGCGATCCCGCTTGCGCCGAAAAAATGGCCGAGCAGGACCGCGAGCGCGACCGCGACCACAAGCCCTTTGGCGGTCGCCAAGAGCGGCGTCATGGTGTCGCTGCGGGCGAAGAAGGCCGGCGACAGCGCCTTGATCAGCACGTGGGCCGGCAGGCCCAGCGCCAGCCACATCAGCGCGCGCGCGGTGGCCGTGCTGTCATCTGCGCCGAAGGCGCCATGCTCGAACAACAGCCGCACGATCGGCTCGGCCAGCACGACCAGTCCGAGCGTGGCGGGCAGCGCCAGCCCGGTCGCAAGCTCCAGCGCGCGCGATTCCGCGTGCGCCACCGCGTCACGGTCGCCGCTCGCCACCGCGCGCGTCAGCTCCGGCACCAGCACCGTGCCCATGGCGACGCCGACGATGCCGAGCGGCAGCTCGATCAGGCGGTTGGCGAAATAGAGCCAGGAGACGGCGGAGGGTGTCGCGGACGCAATGATCGCACCGGCCACCATCAGCCATTGCGGGCCCGAGCTTGCGATCATGCCGGGGATAGCCTTGGCAAGGAAGCCGCGCATGTCCGTGTCGAAGTTTGCGCGCAACGGTGTCGCAAGGCGCCCGCTTCGCCGCGACAGCAGCATCACGAGCTGCAGCAGGCCGGCGACGCCGACGGTGGCGGCCAGCATCCACGCGGCGAAGGCCGCATCGGCGTGCCAGAGCAGCAGGGCCGCGATCGCGGCGATCAGGGCGATGTTGAACAGCAGCGGCGAGAACGCCGTGAGCGCAAACCGTCCCTGCGCATTGAGCAGTCCCATCAGCACCGTGACGGGGCCGGCAAAGGCGAGATAGGGCAGCATCAGCCGCGCGTTCTGGACGGCGAGATCGAGCGTGGGGCTGCCGAGAAAACCCGGCGCGACGAGCGTGATGATCAGCGGCATTGCGAGCGCGATGACGATCGAGATCGCGATCAGGGCCGCGCTGACCGTACCGAGCACGCGTCCCGCGAACGCCGCTGCGGCCGCCTCGCCATCGCGGTCACGGACGCGCAGCCAGGCCGGGATCAGCGCCGCATTCAGCGCCCCTTCGCTGAGCAGCCGCCGCACCACGTTGACGAGCTGGAACGCCGCCAGAAAGGCATCCGCCACGGCACCGGTGCCCAGCAGCGCCGCGATCAGGGAATCGCGCGCAAAGCCCAGCAGCCGCGAGGCCAGTGTTCCCGTCGAGACGGTCAGGAAGGAGCGGATCATCGGGCGTTCATACCATGGCGTTTTCGGGCGAGCTGGCCCCGGTTCGCGTCAAGAAAACGCGTCAAAAGATAACCCTCGTTGCTTGCTCGCGCGGCCCCGGTCGTGATAGGCCGCGAGCTGCATTTTCAGGCCGACAGGAAGCGGATTTTCCGCGAGATCGCAATCGGGCAACGGGATCAAAGTGAATGGCTGACGTGAAATACGACGTTCTCGGGATCGGCAACGCGCTGTTCGACGTGCTGGTCAGGACCGATGAAGCCTTTTTGGCCAGGCACGCCATGACCAAGGGCAGCATGTCCCTGATCGACGAGGCGCGGGCTGCCGCCATCTACAAGGACATGGGCCCGGCGACCGAGGTCTCGGGCGGCTCGGCCGCCAACACCATCGTCGGCATCGGCAGCCTGGGGGCCCGAGCCGCCTATGTCGGCAAGGTCAAGGACGACCAGATCGGCAAGCTCTATGTCCACGACATCCGCGCCGCCGGTGTCGCCTTCAACACGCCCGCGGCGAAAGACGGCCCGGCCACCGGCTGTTCCTACATCCTGGTGACGGGCGACGGCGAGCGCACCATGAACACCTATCTCGGCGCCGCGCAGGATCTGTCGCCCGCCGACATCGATCCGGCCGAGATCGCGAGCGCCGGCATCGTCTATCTCGAGGGCTATCTCTGGGACCCCAAGAACGCCAAGGACGCCTTCGTCAAGGCCGCCAAGATCGCCCATGATGCCAAGCGCAAGGTGGCGCTGACGCTGTCGGATTCCTTCTGTGTCGACCGCTATCGCGACGAGTTTCTCGCGTTGATGCGCAACGGCACCGTCGACATCGTCTTCGCCAACGAGTCCGAGCTGCATTCGCTCTACATGACCTCGGACTTCGACACCGCGCTGAAGCAGCTGCGCAACGACGTCAATCTCGGCGTCGTCACCCGCAGCGAGAAGGGCTGCGTGGTGGTGTCGCCGGAAGACGCCGTCGCCGCACCTGCGTTCCCCATCACGCAGCTGGTCGACACCACCGGCGCCGGCGACCTCTTCGCCGCCGGCTTCCTGTTCGGACTGGCGCGCGAGCTGCCGTACAAGCAGTGCGGCCAGCTCGGCGCACTCGCCGCCGCCGAAGTGATCCAGCACATCGGCGCACGGCCGCAAGTGTCGCTGAAGGAGCTCGCCCAGCAGCGCGGGCTGACGGGGTAGCGCGAAGTCGCCTCATTCTCGCTGTCATCGCCCGGCTTGACCGGGCGATCCAGTACTCCGAGACGTCAGTGGTTTATCGGCGTACTGGATTCCCCGCTTTCGCGGGGAATGACAGTTTTCGTGTGGCGAGAGTTGCGCCCCTCACGCCGCCTTCTGCCCGCTGCCCGCATCGAGCCCGGCATAGACGCCGCGCTCGAATCCCGCGAAAGCCTCCAGGCATTTGGCGTCGACGAACGGCAACACCTGCATCAGGATCACGCCGGCAACATCGCGCGCCGGGTCGATCCAGAAATAGGTATTGGCGAGACCAGCCCAGGCGAGGCTGCCGGCGCTGCGGCCCTCCGGCGTCTTGGCAGTGTTGATCAGGAAGGAGAGCCCCCACTTCTTCACGATGTCGGGAAAGAGATCGACGTCGTTCGTGTACATGGGCGCCACCGTCGTCATCTTGCCAATGGTGAGATCGCCAATGTGGTTCTGGCCCATCAGAGTGACCGTCTCGGGCTTCAGCACCTGGTTGCCGTTGCCGCGGCCCTTGTTCAGGATCATCTGGGTGAACTTGATGTAGTCGCTGGCAGTGCCGTAAAGGCCGCCGCCACCCATGCAAAATTCCGGATTCTGCTCGATCTCGAACGGGATCGGCGCCAGCGATCCATCCTCGCCGCGTGCGTGCGTGGCGACCAGCCGCCGGCGCATGTTGTCGGTGATCTTGAAGCCGGTGTCGCTCATGCCGAGCGGGGTGAAGAGATTGTCGCGCAGATAAGCGTCGAGACGCTTGCCGCTCACGGCTTCCACCGCCTTGCCGACGAAGTCGATGTTGATGCCATACTCCCAGCGGGTGCCGGGATCGGACATGATCGGCGTCTTCAGCGCGACGTTCTGGCAGGAGAAGATGTTCGGGATTCCGGTCTTCTCCAGATAGACCGCGAGATCGCCGTTCCACACATTGTAGGCGAAGCCGGCGGTGTGGGTCATGAGCTGGCGCAGCGTGATCGGTCCCTTCGCCGGCCGCAATTTCGGCTCGCCCTTGGCGTCAAAGCCTTCGAGCACCTGCGGCTTGGCGAGGTCGGGCAACACCTCACCGATCGGCGCGTCCAGCGACAGCTTGCCTTGCTCGACCAGTTGCATCGCGCCCGCCGATGTCACCGCCTTCGTCATCGAGGCGATCCAGAACACGCTGTCGGGCGTCATCGCGTCGGGCTTGGACAGGTCGCGCTTGCCGAACGCGCCCTGATACAGCACGTCGTTGCCGCTGGCGGCAATCGCGACGACGCCGGGAATCTCTTTTGCGTCGCTTGTCTTACGCAGAACCTCGTCGATCTGGGCTTGGCTTTGCATACGCGTTTCCTCCGGTTTGATTATTGTTGGAAGTGATCGATTGTCCTCCCGCGTGCTCCGTGCGGCAAGCGCGTCCGTGGGTCTTGACCGGTCGCGATGTCGTGACTTGACGACCCGCGCCCCGCGCAGGACGACAGGGCGACTGGACTGCAACACTTCCTCACAATCTGCGGTGGATGGCCGCACTTCGCAGTGACCCAGAACGGGCTCAGGCGATATGCTTCGAGGGTTTTCGAGCACTTGAACCATTTTGTGCGTTGCGGCGTTCAGCACCCGCCTCAATGAGGCGGCCGACGTTAAGACTTGATGCAAATTTGGCGGCTGCTGATCGGCCGCGAGGGGGCCTCTGATGATTTCAACCTGGAGCGAATGGAAGCGCTATCCCCGTCCCGGACGGGGCGACAATCTCGAGGCGCCGATTGCGCCGGGCATCTACGAGGTCCGCATCGCCGGCACCGGCGCGCTCTATTCGTTCGGCGCGGTCGACAATCTGGCGCAGGCGCTGGCGCTGCTGCCGGTCGGCTCGAAGTCGTGGTTCGGCCGCCGCGACACCTCCGACGCCCCCGATCTCGAATACCGGACCTGCGCGACGTCCTCGAAGGCCGACGCCAAGGCCGCGGCGGAGCGCATGATCGGCCGGCGCGAAACCTATATGAGCGGCGCGGCGTAACCTCGCGGATCCCACTTTAATTCCCACCAGATGCGCGTTGCGGGACGGTGCATTGCGCGCCGCTTGTCCCTATATTCCGGGCCGATCCGATCGTCCGAAGGAGCAACGCCATGACCCCGACCGCCGCCGCACGCGCCCAACACGCCACATCCACCCTGCGCGACCGGTTGAAGGATCCCTCGCTGCTGAAGGAGGCGTGCTACATCGACGGCGCCTGGGTCGGCACGCCGGTCTTTGCCGTCAACAATCCCGCGACCGGCGTCGAGCTCGCGAAAGTCCCGCAGCTTGGTGCTGACGAGACCACCAAGGCGGTGGAAGCTGCCCAGCGCGCGTTCCCGGCCTGGGCCAAGCACACCGCCAAGCAGCGCTCCAACATCCTGCGCAAATGGTTCGAGCTGATCATCGCCAACCGCGAGGACCTGGCGCTGATCCTCACCTCCGAACAGGGCAAGCCGCTGACGGAAGCGCTCGGCGAGGTCGACATCGGCGGCGCCTATGTCGAGTTTTTCGCGGAAGAGGCCCGTCGGGTTTATGGCGAGACCATTCCGACCCAGCGGCCCGATGCGCGCCTGCTCGCCATCAAGCAGCCGATCGGCGTCTGCGGCGCCATCACGCCGTGGAATTTCCCGAACTCGATGATCACGCGAAAAGTCTCGCCGGCGCTGGCGGCCGGCTGCACCGTGGTGCTGAAGCCCGCCAATGAGACGCCGCTGTCGGCGCTGGCGCTCGCCGTGCTGGCGGAAAAGGCCGGCGTGCCCAAGGGCGTGTTCAACATCATCACCGGTGATGCACCGCCGATCGGCAAGGTGCTGTGCGAGCACCCGGCGGTGCGCTTCGTCGGCTTCACCGGCTCGACCGCTGTCGGCAAGATTCTCTACCAGCAGGCCTCCGTCGGCGTGAAGCGGCTCGGCCTGGAGCTCGGCGGCAACGCGCCGTTCGTGGTGTTCGACGACGCCGATATCGATGCCGCGGTCGAAGGCGCCATCGTCTCGAAATACCGCAACATGGGCCAGACCTGCGTCTGCGCCAACCGTCTCTACGCCCAGGACAAGATCTACGATGAGTTCGTGAAGAAGCTCTCGGCCAAGGTCGCGGTGATGAAGATCGGCGATGGCACCGAGAGCGGCGTCACGCAGGGCCCGCTGATCAACCTGAAAGCGGTCGACAAGGTCGAGCGCCACATCGCGGATGCCGTGAAGCGCGGCGCCAAGGTTGTCACCGGCGGCAAGCGCAGCGAGCTCGGACGTTCCTTCTTCGAGCCGACCGTGCTTGCCGACGTCAAGCCGGATTCGCTGGTGGCGCAGGAAGAGACGTTCGGCCCGCTCGCCCCGGTGATCCGCTTCAAGGACGAAGCCGACGTCATCGCGATGTGCAACGCCTCGCCGTTCGGTCTGGCCTCCTACTTCTACTCCCGCGATCTCGGCCGCGTCTGGCGCGTCGCCGAAGCGCTTGAGTCCGGCATGGTCGGCGTCAACACCGGCCTGATCACCACGGAGGTCGCGCCCTTCGGCGGCGTCAAGGAGAGCGGCCTCGGCCGCGAGGGCTCGCGCCACGGCATGGAAGAATATGTCGAGATCAAATACGTGATGATGGCGGGGGTTTAGGCTCTAGTCTTGTAGCCCGGATGGAGCGAAGCGTAATCCGGGACATCCGTCGCTTGTGGCACGATCCCGGATTGCGCTGCGCTCCATCCGGGCTACGAAACCACGCAAGCAATCAATTCTTGCTTCGGCGCAGTTCGCTGGGACTGTATCCAAGCTCGAGCCGCATCCATTTGGCGAGGTGAGATTGATGGGAAAAGCCCGCTTCAAGGGCAATTTCGCTGAGCTTGCGATTGCCTTGAAGCACCAGCTGCTGCGCGTGCTCCACCCGCCTCCTCAGAACGTAGTGATGGACCGTGACGCCCATCGCCGCCTTGAACCAGGCCCGTAGATGCGAGCTGCTGACACCGGCCTCGCGGCTGAGAATGTCGATGGTGAGCGGCTGGTCGAGATTCGCATCGATATAGGCCAGGACTCTCTGGAGCTGCGCGTTCGACAGGCGGATGGCCTGGGCCGGCGGGTCATTCGCCAGGTTCAGCAATTCGACCGCCAGGGCCATTCCCACGTTCTCAGCAAACAACGGGCCGCTCGGCGAGCCCGCTTTCAGGTCGCTTTCGAGAGCCTGTCCAAGCAGAACGATGCGGTCATTCCGCAGCATATGATGGTGCGTCAGTCGGGCGGATGCCGATTGTCGAGCCCTGGATGCGGCATGGTCCAGCATGCTCGGCGCGAGTCGGATCTGAAGCGACTGGTAGGGCGTCTCCGCGACAAAGCCGCCGACGGCGCCGCACGGAATCACATCGATATCGCCGGCCTGACGCAGAAACTGATCCCCGGTCTCAAGACAGAATGAGCGCGTCGCAGGGCTGAGGTGGATGACGATCCGGTGATCGCGGATCGGCTCGAGCGCGACGGAGTCGGGCTCGGTTCGCATGGCCGCGGCGGCGGTACCGGCCGATGTTGGCGCCGAACGCGGTCTCGCATGCATGGGCCAGGCTCCAGATCTTGGCGGAACGTGCTCGGTATTTGGCGCCTTGTGCGCGATTTTCAACGGCTCCGAGGCCAAGAACTCATCTGTCGTCTCGTGACAAATGAGGATGCCAAGTGAGTCATTACGTGATTGTCGGAGCCGGTCCCGTCGGGCGCGAAACCGCCCGCCTTCTTGCGGAGGACGGACACAGCGTCATCCTGACCAGCAGGAATGCCGGGTCGCTCGATCTCGCAGATGTGCGTACGGTTTCGTCGGATGCCACCGACGCCGCACAGCTGGCGTCACTCAGCAAGGGCGCCGACGCGATCTTCATGTGCGCCATGGCCGCCTATCACAGATGGCCGACCGACTTCTTTCCGATCATGGACGGAACGGTCAAGGCGGCCGAGCAGGTTGGTGCCAGGCTGATCGTGGTCGGGAATGTCTATGGCTATGGCGCGGCGGCCGTGAGCCCTCTCACTGCGGACCTGGAGCCGGACCCGACCACCCGGAAGGGCACGACCCGGCACATCATGTGGCAGCGTGCGCTGCGATCGAACGTTCCCGCGCTCGAGGTCCGTGCAAGCGACTATCTCGGCAAGGGCGCGGTCGCGTATTTCTCGCTGCTGGCACTGCCGTCGCTGCTCAAGAACGAGCCGGTCGCGTTCCTTGGCGATCCCGATGTGGCGCATGCCTGGTCTTTCACCAAGGACACGGCGAGGACGCTGGTCGCTGCGTCGCGCTTTACCGGAAAATGGGGCCGCGCCTTTCACGTGCCGTCGCAGTCCGCGTCCGTGCGCGAACTGGTGCGCAGATTTGCGGTCGCGCTGAGGATTGGCGTTCCGGACCTGCTTCGCCTCACCTCGGCCGATCTGGAAGGCATCGGCTTCAGCGAAGGGATCGAGATGTCTTATCTGTTCGAGAAGCCGCTTCTGCTCGATGCCGGCGATACCGAGAAACTGTTGGGCGTCGCCGCGAGCAGCCTGGACACGATGGTTAGCGATACCCTGTCGTAAACGGCAGGCATGGTCATGTGGAGGAGAAAATCCAATGAGCGAACGCGTGACAAATCTCGTCCGGAACTACATTGCCGTCTGGAACGAGCGAGATGCCGGCAAACGCCGGCGGCTGATCGACGAGGTCTTCAGCGACGCGTGCGTCTATATCGACCCGAATGACTCGGTCGCCGGACGGGATGCAATCGAGCGCCTGGTGGAAGCCTTGCAGGCAAGGCTTCCGGACCTGCGCTTCACGCTTGCAGGGAGCGTGAATGCGCATCACGATCAGGTCCTGTTCGGCTGGACGTTGGCCGCGCCGGGAGCTGCAACCCCGGCTGCAACAGGCATTGACATGGCGGTCCTGGATGGAGACCGCATCCGGCAGCTTCACGGCTTTGTAAATCCGCGGCAGTGATAGCCCCGTAGCCCGGATGGAGCGAAGCGCAATCCGGGGCCTCTGTCGCTTGTGGCACGATCCCGGATTACGCTTTCGCTCCATCCGGGCTACGGGCCAATCATCGCCTCAGCACCGCGATCGTCCGGTTCGCAAACGTCAGCCGCTCGGCCATGATCGACACGAAATAGGTCAGCAGCTTGTGGCTGAGCGCGGGGTCCTCGGCCTTGATCTCGTCGAACTGGTGCGTGTTCAGCACATAGAGGACGCTGTCGACCTCGGCCTGGATCGTCGCGCTGCGCGGCGTCTGCGACACCAGGCCCATCTCGCCGATCGTGGTGTAGCGGCCGAGGCTGCGCACGCGCGTGGTGCGGTCGTCGTCGGCGGGGATCATGATGCCGACGCGGCCGTCGAGGATGAAGTGCATGGAATCGGCGGGATCGCCGGCCTGCACGATGACGTCGCCGGCCTCGACCTCGAGGCGCTGGCAGCGGCGGATCAGCTCGTCGGCATCGTCCTCGCTGTCGAGGATCCCCGTGAACCAGTCGCGCAGGCTCGCCTGCTCCTGTTCCAGCCCCTGATGCTTCGCGATGAGCTCGTTCTCGCACCATTCCAGCGCATGATCGAGCTCGGGAATGATGGTGACGCTTTCGCTGATGAAGTCGCTGGAACGCAGCACCTTCTCGGCCGCGGCCGACAGATGCACCAGGATCAGCTCGACGCCGAGATCGGCGGCGCTGCGCTTGATCTGGGCAAAACTATAGGCGGCCGAGGAGTCGACGCCGGTGACGAGCTTGAAATCGAACAGCAAATAGCGGCACTCGGGGCGTTCCTGGAGCAGTTGCTTGACGTGCTGGTAGAGCCGGTTGGCGGAGCCGAAGAACAGATAGCTCTGGAGGTTGAGGCCCTGGATCTTGCCGCCATGGGCCAGCAGCACCTCCTGGTCGTCGCGCGAGCGGTCGAGCGAAGAGCGATATTCGGCGCCGTCGAAGCTGTATTTGATCGATTCGACCCGCGCCGCGCTGAACGCGAAGGTCGCGCAGCCGATGACGACGCCGATCAGGATGCCGGGCACGAATCCCCAGAGAACGATGATCGCGATGATGGCGACCAGCGAGAGGTATTCAAGCCGCGAGAGCCGCTTGCGCGATTCGATGAGCCATTTGTGCAGCTGGTCGGCGCCGAGATAGAGCAGCAGGCCGCCGAGCACGAATTTCGGCATGAAGCCGAGCAGTTCCGGCGCGATCGCGAGCATCAGCAGCGAGATCGCCGCGACCGTGAACCCGGACAGGCGCCCACGGCCGCCGCTGGAGAAATTGAGGATCGAGCGGCTGACCGAGATGCAGCCGGCATAGCCGCCGAGCACGCCGGTCAGGATGTTGGCCGCGCCGGTGACGTTGAGCTCGCGCTCCAGATTGGCCTCGCGATGCACGGCGACCTCGATGCCGGTGGTGTTGAACAGCGTGCTGGAGGCAGTGACGAAGATCACGGCGACAACGTTGCCGAGCAGGTCCGGCACGGCGGACCAGGGATAATTCGCGAGATCGTCGGTGTGCCAGGGCAGCATGAAGGCCGCCGCCGGCGGCGGCTGGAAGATCCAGCCCAGGGCGCGCGCTTCCTCCGGCGAAATCCCTGCGATCCAGAACGCCAGATGTGCCGTCAGCATGCCGCCGACCAGGATGATCGGCAGGCCGAACGGGCTGCGCGAGCGGTGCCAGGCCAGATACAGCACCATCGCCATGGCGCAGGCGGCGCCGAGCTCCGACAGCGTGATGCCGTCGGTGAAGCGCAGCATCGTTGCGAATTGCACGGGGTGATCGGTGATCACCCGGATCGCGCCCATGACGATCAGGAGCCCGGTGGCGCCGAGGAAGCCGCCGACCACCGGATAGGGCACGTAGCGGATGGCGCGGCCCAGTCGCGTCAGCCCCAGTCCGCACAGCACGATCCCCGTCAGCCCGGTCGACAGGCCGAGCGTGATCAGGACCGGCTGCAGCAGCGGTGCCGACAGATTGGCCGCTTCGACGCGCTCGACCAGCGAAGCGGCCAGAATGCCCGTCACCGCGGCCGTCGAGCTGTCGGGGGCGGCGATCGCGAAGGGCAGGGAGCTTCCCAGCGCGATGACGGCGGCGATCATCGCGGAGCTGATGAAGGTCGCGGCGATGCCGTAGGACAGATAGGGCGACAGCGGGCCTGTGAAGATCAGCAGCGCGTAGGACAGCCCGAATGTGATGGTGAGGACGCTGGCGGCGCTCCCGCCCAATATATCATTCAGCGCACGCTTGATGGACGGATTGACCCCGGTGACCGGACCGAGGTCAATTGCTGGATCTGTCACGCTGTGACACTCGCTCATGAACATTCCCGTCCGAGACGTAGACGACTGCGAGCCTAGCGCAACTGGATTCTTTCAGCTGTGAGGTATCCGACAGTTTTGGAGCGATGCGGCGGGGATGTGGGTCCGCGGCTTGTGAACGGCCGATCATACGCGGGAGGCAAGTCGGGATCAGCCGAAGCACACACCCGGTGTCGTCCTGGCGAAAGCCAGGACCCATTACCCCAGCGAGGAGTCGTGTTGCGAGCTGACGACCACGAGTCTTCGCCAAACAACTCCCCGTGGTAATGGATCCTGGATCGTCGCTCCGCTTCGCTGCGCTTGTCCAGGACGACGAGTGAAGATTGATGCTGTCGCCTCACACCCGGTGTCGTCCCGGCGAAGGCCGGGACCCATAACCCCAGGGAGTAGTTTGGTGCGAGCTGACGACCACGAGTCTTCGCCAAACTCCTCCCTATGGTAATGGGTCCTGGATCGACGCTCCGCTTCGCTGCGCTTGTCCAGGACGACGAGTGAAGATTGATGCTGTCGCCTCACACTCGCCGTCGTCCTGGCGAAAGYCAGGACCCATTACCCCAGGGAGGAGTTTGGCGAGGATTGGTCGTGCGGGATTAGAACCGTCCGCGATCGATAGACCTCGCGGTATGGGTCCTGGCTTTCGCCAGGACGACAGCGGAGAGTTGGGCAGGCAATAACGGACTTGGCTGCAACAGCCGAGCTAGATCTTCAGCTCGCTCCCCGTCACCCGCCGATACGCTTCCAGATATCGCTTGCTGGTTGCGTCCACCACGCTCGCCGGCAGCGGCGGCGGTGGGGCGTCGCCGTTCCAACGGCCGGCGCGGCGTTCGACATCGAGATAGTCGCGCAAGGGCTGCTTGTCGAAGCTCGCCTGCGGCTGGCCGGGCTTGTAGGCATCGACCGCCCAGAAGCGCGACGAATCCGGCGTCATCACCTCGTCGATCAGGATGATGCGGCCGTCCTTGTCGCGGCCGAACTCGAACTTGGTATCCGCGATGATGATGCCCTGCTCGCGCGCCAGCTCCTCGCCGAGCGTGTAGATCGCGCGCGTCATGCTCTCGAGCGTGTAGGCTGTCTCGTCGCCGACCACCTCGCGCATCCGCGCGATCGTGATGTTCTCGTCATGGCCGGTCTCTGCCTTGGTTGCCGGGCTGAAGATCGCAGGCTCCAGCTTCTCGCTCTCGACCAGGCCGGCCTTCAGCTCCTCGCCCGCGAGCGTGCCGCTGGCTGCGTATTCCTTCCAGGCCGATCCCGAGAGGTAGCCGCGGATCACGCATTCGATCGGAAACACGGTGGTGCGGCGCGACAGCATGGCGCGGCCGAGGATCTCGCCGCGGTGCGGCTTCAAGGCGGGCACGGCCGCGATGATCTCGTCGGTGTCGGCGCTGATCATGTGATGCGGCACCACGCCTTCGAGCTCGTTGAACCAGAACGCGCTGATCTGGGTCAGCACCGCGCCCTTCATCGGGATGGTCTCGCCCATCACGACGTCGAAGGCGCTGATGCGGTCGGTGGTGACGAGCAGCAGGCGGTCGTCGTCGACGGCGTAGATGTCGCGCACCTTGCCGCGCCCGATCTTGGGCAGCGGCAGGTCGCTGGAGAGCATGGTGGTCATCGGCAAAGCTTTCGCAGGCAGGAAATCCGGCAGCGCCGGACAGCGCGGCCGGACACCGGATTAGCCTATTCCGGCAGCGGAATGAACTCATGTTCCTGCGGAACCGCGGTGAAGCGGCCGGTTTTCCAGTCCTGCTTGGCCTGCTCGATCCGCTCCTTGCTGGAGGAGACGAAATTCCACCAGATGTGGCGCGGCCCTTCCAATGCATCGCCGCCGAGAAACATCATCCGCGTGGCCTTGAGTGCCTTCACGGTGATGCGGTCGCCGGGCCGGAAGATCAGCAGCCGCGGCCCCTCGTAACGCTCGTTCGCGATCTCAACCTCGCCGTCGACGACATAGATCGCGCGCTCCTCGTGGTCGGGGTCGAGCGGCACGCTCGCGCCCGCAACGGCCGTGACCTCGGTGTAGAACCAGGGCGACACCATCGACACCGGCGAGGTGATGCCGAAGGCGGAGCCCGCGATCACCCGTGCGGTGAAGTCGCGCTCCGAGATCATCGGCAAATCGCCCGCGCCGTAGTGCTGGAACGACGGCGCGATCTCTTCCGATCCGGCCGGCAGTGCGATCCAGCTTTGCAGGCCCAGCATCTTCTGGCCCGAGGCGCGCTGAGCATCCGGCGTGCGCTCGGAATGCGCGATGCCGCGTCCGGCGGTCATCAAATTCATCGCGCCGGGTTGGATCTCCTGGATGTTGCCCTCGCTGTCGCGATGCATGATCGAGCCGTCAAAGAGATAGGTGACGGTGGCAAGCCCGATATGCGGATGCGGCCGCACGTCCATGCCCTTGCCGGAGACGAACTGCACCGGGCCGAAATGGTCGAAGAAGATGAAGGGCCCGACCATCTGCCGTTTGCCATGCGGCAGCGCGCGCCGCACCTCGAATCCGTCGCCGAGGTCGCGCGTGCGCGGCACGATGACGAGGTCGAGCGCATCGCACGACATGGGGTCGCCGAGCACGGGATCGTTGGAGGGTTGCCAGCTCATGATGGACTCCTTTTGACTTTCTTGGGCGAGATCGTAGCAGGATTTCGTATCGTCGTCCCGACAAAGCACCGCTGTCATGCCCCGCGAAAGCGGGGCATCCAGTACGCCGCGGCCTATCGGTTCAATCACGGCCGTCTCGGAATACTGGATCGCCCGGTCAAGCCGGGCGATGACAGTTGGGGTGTGGATGGTCCTTGAAAAAAAGGACGCAACGAACGATGTTCGGCTGATTCCAACCGCGACCGATCGCATCAGCCGATGACACTTGCCGCAACAGAGCTCGCCTTTCGCGCCGCCAGCGTCACGCTGCTGCTGATGCTGGCGGCGTCGCTGTTGCAGGACTTTCGCAAAGTGCTCGCAGCCCGCCTCGGCGCGGCCTTCGCGCTGGGCTCGGCCGCGCATGCGGCGAGCTATTCGGTGGATGTCACGTCGCGGATCCCGCTCTGGCATGCACCACTGATCGCGTTGTCGACCGGCACCATCGTGGTGTTCTGGCTGTTCACACGCTCCCTGTTCGACGACGAGTTTCGCCTGCGCTGGTGGCACGGATGGGTCTGGGCGCTGGTGACGGCCTTCAGCTTCGCAGGCTGCGTCTGGATTGCACCTAGCGGCCATGTGCGGCTCTCGGTGACGGTGGTCAATCTGATCGTGCTCGGTTTCATCGCGCTTGCGGTCGGGCAGATGATCGCCTCCTGGCCGGCCGACCTGGTCGAGCGCCGCCGCCGCGTTCGTGTCTTCATCGTCTGCATAACCGCGCTCTATGGCGGGCTGAACGCGGTGCTCCAGATCGCCGCCGCCGGCCACCACGTCGGCGATGTCGCCGAAACCATCAATGCCGGCGTGCTCGCCTGCACCGTTGCGGCGATCGTCTATGCCATGATGCGCGTTGACGGGGCGGATCTGTTTCCGGCAGCAGTGGAACCCGCACCGCCGATTGTTTTCAGTCAGCCTGCGGCCGATGACGCCGCCGATCAAAAGCTGATCGACGCCCTGATGCGGCTGATGGCGGACGAGCGGATCTATCGCCAGGAGAACATCACCATCGGCGCGCTCGCGGGCCGGCTGAAAATTCCGGAATACCGGCTGCGCCGGCTGATCAACCAGCGGCTCGGCTATCGCAACTTCAATGTGTTCCTGAACAACCACCGGATCGAGGAGGCCAAGGCCGCGCTCGCCGATCCCATGCAGGCCGAGGTCCCCGTCATCACCATCGCGATGGACGCCGGCTTCCAGTCGCTTGGCCCCTTCAACCGGGCCTTCAAGGCCGTCACCGGCGTGACGCCGACCGAGTACCGGCGGCTGAAGGTCAACGCGGCGTGACGGGTTCTTCGCCTCTCCCCGCCTGCGGGGAGAGGCCGGAATTTGCGGAGCAAATTCCGGGTGAGGGGGAGCCTCCGCAAGTCCAACTGTTGCCGTCCCTGAGGAGGCTCCCCCTCACCCCAGCCCTCTCCCAGCAAGCGGGGCGAGGGGGCTGACCGCCATCGCGGCCGCATCTTCGTATTGCTTTGAAATAGCTTGCTTATTCCAGAATCGACCAGCCCCGCGCAGTTTCAACCAGGCCGTTTTCCAAATCCGGCGAGCACACATCGCCCGCATCCTGCTTCGTCTCCGGCACACGCCCCAAGCCGGAGAAAGCCCGTGACCCGCCGCCGCAAGATCATCCTCCTCACCACCACCATCGCCGCTGCCGGCCTCGCGCTCGGCGCGGCGCGGGCCCGCGACGTGCCCAAGGTCGCGACCGGCTTCATCGCCGACATTCTCTGCTCGGAGACCTTCGTCTCGGGCCTCGACCCCGGGCGCAACCTCGTCGAGACCACCGATGCGATGCCGGGCACCGGTCTGCTCACCTGGGCGATGGACTACCAGGTCGACCGCGTCCGCAAGGACGTCACGGTGACGCTGTTCGGAATCGGCCGCAGCCATGCCGTCTATCGCGAGGGGCTCGGCTGCACGCTCGAGCACGACGCGGGGATTGCCGCCGTCGAGCCGCTTGCGGACGACCGGCAGTCCGCGGCTCTCGCCGAGATCGCCGGCCCTGCGATCGTGCCGCCGCAGGGCGAGGGGCTCGCCGCGGCGCTCGACCGCGCCTTCACCGAGCCCGCGCAGCCGCCATACCGGCGCACCCGCGCGGTCGTCGTGATGAAGTCGGGCCGCATCGTCGCCGAGCGCTACGCGGACGGCATTGGACCGGAGACGCCGCTGCTCGGTTTCTCCATGACGAAATCGGTGATCTCGGCGCTGACAGGCGTGCTGGTGCGGCAGGGCAGACTGAAGCTGGACGGGCCCGCGCCGGTCGCCGCCTGGCAAAATCTTGACGATCCGCGCCATGCCATCACCGTCGATCATCTCTTGCGTCACACCGCGGGCCTTGCGCTCGGCAGCTCCTTGGAGGCCTCGCTCGGCTCCGCGTTCGAGCCGGTCAATCGGATGAAATTCGCCGAGTCCAACATGGCCGCGTATGCGGAGAGCATCCCGCTCGAGACTGCGCCAGGCGCGGCGTGGAACTATCACGACGGCAATAGCATCATTCTCTCGCATCTGATCCGCAACGCCGCTGGCGGCAATCCCAGTGAGGCGCTGCGCTTCGCGCGCCGCGAATTGTTCGCTCCGCTCGGCATGCGCCATGTCACGCTCCAGCTTGATGGCTCGGGTACGATCGAAGGCTCGAGCGAGATGCTCGCATCCGCGCGCGATTGGGCGCGCTTCGGCCAGCTCTATCTCAATGACGGCGTCGCCGGCGGCCGGCGCATCCTCCCCGAGGGATGGGTGAACTACTCTGCCAGCCCGACGCCGAACGCCTGGGTCGGCATCGGCGCCGGCTTCTGGACCAACCAGGGCGACAGCTTTGGTGCGAATTTTCGCATCACACACGGCTGGCCGCGCGATGCCTTCTTCGCCAAGGGCACGATCGGGCAGTACACGATCGTGATTCCGTCGGAGCGCCTGGTGATCGTGCGGCTCGGCCGCTCGCCGAACTGGCCGCCGCAAGCGGACGGCGTGTTCGATCTCGTGCGCGACGTGGTGGCGGCGACGCGCGAGAAGGGGAAGCTGGCGGGGGTGGACTTGCCTTAACCTCTCCCCGCTTGCGGGGAGAGGTCGGATTGCCCCCGGCGATGCGAAGCATCGTCCGGCGCGATCCGGGTGAGGGGGTACAGGTCTCACGATCATCTCATCTGGGGAGAGAGGCCCCTCACCCCAACCCTCTCAGCGCGAGCGAAGCTCGTCGCGGCCCCGTAAGAACGGGGAGAGGGAGAAGAAACTCACTGCCGTCCCAGCTCCGTCGCCTTCGCCACGCGATCAAACCGCTCCAGCGTCATGATCGCATCCGCAAACTTCTCCGCGCGCGCGTTCAGCACGGGCCGCGCCAGCGTCAGAAATTTCTGCTGCATCGCCTGCGCATCGGGGAAAGAATTCGGCTCTCCGGAAGGATCGGCGTACAGCCGCTCATGCACGCCATCGTCCGTGGTGATGCTGACGCGGGCGCCGAACGGATGGGTGCGGCCGATCTCGAGCCGGTCGTCCTGCACCACGTCGAACTTGTCGGCGAGCGCGTCGATGGTGGTGTCGCCAAGGCGGCTGTAATCGTCCCAGCCAAACGAGCCCTGGTCGAGCGCGAGCGCGCCGGTGAAGAACATCGAGAACTGGCCGCCGACGATCGAGGTGGGATGCCGCTTGGTCGCGGCATCGCCGGTCAGCGTGATGCCGTTGCGATGCAGGCCGATCTCGACGCGCTTGACCTGGTCGGGCGTCAGATTGTGCTCGCGCCGCATCGCGATCAGCGCGTCGATCGCGGCATGGGTATAGCGGCAGCTCGGATACGGTTTGACGCCGATCTTCATGGTCTCGTAGGTCTTGCCGAGCCCGGCCACCGCCTTGTCCGGATGTGCGTCGTCGGTGTAGCCGGCGAGCAGGCCGTGCTTGCCCTCGACCGATTCCGTCGCGCCGACGAAATCGTTGCGCGCCAGCGTCGCGGCGATCACGCCGTTCATCGCGGCGGCGCCGACCTGGTAGCGCTTGTTCCAGGCGCCGTTGACCAAAAATTGCAGCGAGCCCGCGGCCTGGCTGCCGGAGACGCCGAAGGCGGCGACGATCTGCTGCTCGGAGAGACCGAACAGCTTTGCCGCAGCCGCGGCCGCGCCATAGGTGCCGGCGGTCGCGGTCGGGTGGAAACCGCGGGCATAATGCGAGGTCGGGTCGAGCGCGTTGCCGAGCCGGCAGCAGACCTCATAACCCGCAACGATCGCGGTCAGCACGTCGCGCCCCGACGCGCCGACCATCTCGCCGACGGCGAACGCGGCCGGAACCACCGGCGCGCTCGGATGCAGCGAGGAATCGGCATGGGTATCGTCGAAGTCGAGGGAATGGCCGAGCGCGCCGTTGAGGAGTGCCGCGACCGCCGGGGTCCAGGTCTTGGTGTCGCCGAACACGGTGGATTCGCCCCTGGTGTCGAGCGCGAGCGCTTCCAGCATCTTCAGGATCGAGGGGGTCGATTCCGCCTCGCTGCGGGCCCGGATCGCGCTGCCGAGGAAATCCAGCGTCAGCACTTTTGCGCGATCCAGCACCTCTGCCGGAATATCAGGGTATTTCAGCTTGGCGACATAGGCGGCGAGCGTTGCGGTTTCGTGGGCCATCGTGTTTCCTCGTTTTGGCGCGCAAGTTAGGCGGGCTGATTTGGCCTTTCAAGCGGCCCTGCGGCAGCGGGCATCAGCCATGCTTTTGCCTGGCTTCAAAAGGATCGGGACGTCTGACGATGGCATCTGCAAAACAGCTGTTCGACCGGGTCTGGTCGCGGCGAACGCAACTCGGATTGGCGATCCGGGTCACGGTGGCCGCGGTGGCGGCCTATGCCATCGCAACCGCGCTGCATCTGCTGCTGCCGCTCTGGGCGGTCCTGACCTCGCTGATCGTGACCCAGATGAGCGTCGGCCGCTCCCTGAAGGCGACGCGCGACTACGTGCTCGGCACGATCGGCGGTGCCATTTATGGCGGCGCCATCGCGATCCTGATCCCCTATTCGACCGAAGTCGGGTTGTTGGGGCTGCTGGTGCTGGCGGTCGCGCCGCTCGCCTTCGTTGCCGCGATCAATCCGAGCCTCAACGCCGCCACGGTGACCGCCATCATCGTGCTGCTGGTTCCGACCATGCATCACTCCGATCCCATGACCTCGGCGATCGATCGCGTCAGCGAAGTCGGCGTCGGCGCCATCACGGGCCTGCTGGTCTCCTTCCTGGTGCTGCCGTCGCGCGCGGTGCGGCAGATCCGCGCCAGCGCGGCGAAGCTGCTCGAATTGATCGCCGAGGCCCTCACCGAACTATTGGCGGGCCTCACGCGCGGCCGCGACAACGACGCGCTGCACCGGATCCAGGACGGCATCGGGACCGCGATGGTCGGTCTCAACGCCACCGGCGCCGAGGCCGAACGCGAGCGCGCCGCGCGTCTGTCGAGCGGCCCCGACACCGGCCCGTTGCTGCGCACGATCCTGCGGCTGCGCCATGACGTCGTGATGATCGGCCGCGCCACGGTGGTGCCGCTGCCGGCCGACGTGCAGATCAGGCTCGCCGCGCCGCTCGCCGAGGTCAACGCGGCGATCGCACGCTTTCTGAAGTCCGCAGCCGAAGCGCTGCGGGCCGGCGCCGGCGCGCCGCCGATCCATCCCGTGCACGTCGCGCTCCAGCATTACGCCGAGGCCGTCGCCGCCGTCCGCCAGGACGGCCTGATCCGCGGCCAGCCCGGTGATACCGCCGAGCGTTTTTTCGCGATCGGCTTCTCGCTGGAGCAGATGCACCAGAATCTCTGCGATCTCGATCGCGTCGTCGGCGAATGGTCGGAGGCGGCGAGCGACAAGCCCGCGCGCGTGGCGGAGTGAGCCTGGGTGTATACTCAGCAGCGTTCGGCTGCCGACAGCACAGTGCCGTAGAACCGGTCAACGAGCTCAAGACGAAGAAAGGGGAGAGCATGCTAGGGAACGCGAAGGTGGCAACCCGGCTTCCGGCAAAAGACCTGAACCGTGCGCGGGCATTCTACGCCGAGAAACTCGGGCTCGAGCCGATAGAGGAGCGTGCGGGCGGACTCCGCTATATCTGCGCGGGCGGCGAGTTTGCGATATTCATCTCGGCCGGAATGCAATCCGGCACGCACACACAGATGGGATGGGAAGTCGAGGATATCGCGGCAACCGTACGCGAGCTTCGCGCGCGGGGTGTCGCGTTCGAGGAGTACGACCTGCCCGGCCTTAAGACCGTCGATGGGATTGCCGAGATTGCGGGAAACTACCCCAGCAAGGGTGTTGGAGAGCGGGGCGCGTGGTTTCGCGACAGCGAAGGTAACTTGCTCGGGGTGGGGCAGCCGGTGCGAAATTGACGGGCGGCTGCGTCGCCTTCGTCGAGGGAGCACACGCCCTATCGCCGCATCAGGCCCTTAGCCACCATGCGCCAGAGCAGGAGATCGATGCGGTCCTGGCCGAAGAACGGCTCGTTCTCGAACACGAAGGTCGGCACGCCCCAATGGCCTGACGCCGCGTGGTCCTTCTCGTTTCCCGCGATCACCTGCTCGTAGCGATCCGGATCGGCGCTGATCGCCGCATCCATCGCGGCGAGGTCGAAGCCGGCTTTTTCGGCGGCGCGCGCGAGGTGGTCGCCCTCGTTCCAGCCCGTCACCGAGCCGTCCCACAGCACGCGCGCGATCGCGTTGGTAAAAGCGAGCGAGCGGCCTTCGAGCTGCGCCATGGCGCCGAGCCGGGTCAGGCGATGGATGTAGGGCTGCTCGGTCGCGACCTCGAGCGTCGTCAGATCCTGGACGATCGGATCAGGCCGCGGAAACCGGAACGGAATGCCCTCGTGCTCGGCGACGCGGCGTGAGTCCAGCACCACATAGCGAATGAAGTTCGGGCTGGCCTTCTTGAAGAAGCCGGGCACGCGCACCGCCAGCGGATAGACCGGGCGCAAATTCACCGCGAGATCATACTCCGCGACCAGCTTCAGCGTCTTCGGCAGCGCCAGATAGCTGAAGGGGCTGCGGAACGAGAAGAAGAGGTCGACTGACAGCGTCATCGGGCCGGCTCGACGATCGCTCCCATCATGCTGCGCACCACCAGCTTGTGGAAGGGCATGATCAGCGTGAGATAGGTCCGCCCCAACAGATTATTCGTCCGCACCAGCGTGGTCGACGTCACCTGCCGGTTCGCCGCGTCACCGGTCACGTCGACCACGAGGCGGAAATCGAGGTGGTAGTCGTTGAAGCCGGCCACCAGCCGGTCCGGCGTCTCGCTGACCACCGGAAACAGGCCGATCATGCCGCCGGGTGCCGGCATGCCTTCGCCCGATGTTTTCAGCCCGAACGGCGCGACGATGATGTTGCGCAAGCCCACGAGCACGCTGATCCAGCGCGGCCAGTGCAGCACCATCCGGGTGCAGGCCTGCCGCGCATCGAGGCCGGTCGCGCCGATTGCGACACGATAGGCGTCGACGAATTGCGCGCCGGCCAGCAGCGCGCCGGCATCGACCTCGGGGGTGACTTCGCGGACGGGCGTCATGCGCCCAATCTGCGCGTCAATCGCCGGAAGCGCAAGATCAGAAGCCCGGCATAGACGAACGTCCCGATCGAGAACCCGATCCAGACGCCGACGGCGCCGAGCCCGGCGTTGAAGGCCAGCACCCAGGCGATGGGGAAGGCGACGCCCCAATAGCCGATTGCCGCGAACACCAGCGTCATCCTGGTGTCATTGATGCCGCGCAGCGCGCCGCCCATGATGGTCTGGAGGCCGTCGGCGATGAAGAAGGTCGCGCCGACCACCAGCAGCGTTGCCGTCAGCTCGACGGTCGCCGCGCTCTCTGCGCCGCTGCCGAAGAACAGCCGTCCCAGCTGATAACGGCCGAGGATGATGGCAATGGTCAGCGCGGAAACCAGCGCGACCCCGAGCATGGCTGCGACCAGCCCTGCGCGCTTCACCGCGCGGGGCTCGTTGCGGCCGAAGGCATGGCCGACCCGCACCGTCGCCGCCATGCCGATGCCGAGCGGGACCATGAACAGCACGGCCGTGACCTGGAGCGCGATCTGGTGTGCGGCGAGCGCCGTGGTCGAGATCAGCCCCATCAGCAATGCGGCCGAGGAGAACAGGCCATATTCCATCAGCAGGGATAACGAAATCGGGGCGCCGATGACGATGAGCTGGCGCATCAGTGGCCAGTCGATCCGCCAGAGATGGGCGAGCGGATGATAGTCGGCAAACGGCTTGCGCAGCCCTGCAATGGCGAGTGCGGCGACGAAAGTGCCGAGATTGACGAGTGCGGTGGCAAGCCCGGCGCCGAACAGGCCGAGCTCCGGCAGGCCGAACAGGCCGTGGATCAGGGCATAGACCAGCGCGGCATTGACGGGGATCGCCGCGAGCGTGATCCAGAGCGGCGCCTGCGGCCGGTTCACCGCGCTCATCATGCTGCGCAGCGCGATGAAGCCGAGCGCCGGCGCGATGCCCCAGGCCAGCCCGTTCAGATAGCGCTGGGCGAGCGCGGCCGATTGCGGCGCCTGTCCGAGCGCCAGCAGGATGTGCTCGCCATAGAGCGGCGAGGCCATCATCGGCAGCGAGATCAAGAGCGCGACCCATAGGCCGACGCGCAGGGAGCGGCGGATGCGCCTGATGTCGCCGGCGCCAAAGGCCTGCGCAGCCAGCGGCGACACCGCAGCCATCAGCCCGAGCCCGAAGGTGAAGCTGACGAAATAGACCGTATGGGCCAGAGCGGCCGCCGCGACGGCGCTCTCGCCGAGCCGTCCGATCAGCGCCAGATCGGTCGTGATCATCGCGATCTGCCCGAGCTGCGTCAGCATCATCGGCACGGCCAGCCGCAACGTCTCGACGAGCTCATCGGCGAGATGGTTTTGCGGCACGCCGGATTGCGGCTGCGGACGCGGCTGGACAGTGTCGAGCATGGCCGGTCAATAACACAGCCACACGTCGAAAACATGGCCCGTGTCTCTTCTCCCTCTCCCCGTTCTTACGGGGAGAGGGTCGGGGTGAGGGGCTGCATCCGCAAAAATGGTGACAGTTGGACTCGCGGAGATTCCCCCTCACCCGCCGCGCTCCGGACGATGCTCCGCATCGCTCGGCGCGCGTCGGCCTCTCCCCGCAGGCGGGGAGAGGCGAAGAGCCCTCAGCTCTTCCTTTCCGGCACGCGCTTGATCTTCGCGCCCAGCGCGTTCAGCCGCTCGTCGATGCGCTCATAGCCGCGCTCGATCTGGTCGGCGTTGTTGATCGTCGAGGTGCCCTCGGCGCAGACGGCGGCCAGCAGCATGGCCATGCCGGCGCGGATGTCGGGCGAGATCATCGATGCGCCGCGCAGCCGGCTCGGGCCTGCGATGATGGCGCGATGCGGATCGCACAGCACGATGCGCGCGCCCATCGCGATCAGCTTGTCGACGAAGAACATCCGGGATTCGAACATCTTCTCGAACATCAGGATCACGCCCTCGCATTGCGTGGCGGTGACGATCGCGATCGACATCAGGTCGGCCGGGAAAGCCGGCCAGGGCTGGTCCTCCAGCTTCGGCACGTGGCCGCCGAAATCGTCCTGGATCTTCAGCGTCTGGTTCGAGGGCACGATCAAATCGTCGCCCTCGACCCGGCAGACGATGCCGAGCCGCTCAAAACCCATGCGGATCGAGCGCAGATGCTCGACCCCGGCGCGGGTGATGCGGAGCGGCGAGCGCGTCACGGCGGCAAGCCCGATCAGCGAGCCGACCTCGATATGGTCGGGCTGGATCCGGTAGGTCGCAGCCCCCAGCGTCGCCGGCCCGTGCACGATCATGGTGTTGGTGCCGATCCCTTCGATCTTCGCACCGAGCGCGACCAGGAAATTGGCAAGGTCCTGCACATGCGGCTCGGAGGCCGCGTTGCGCAAATAGGTGGTGCCGTCGGCGGCAACCGCCGCCACCAGCGCGTTCTCGGTCGCGGTGACGCTCGGCTCGTCCAGGAATACGTCCGCACCGGCGAGCTTTGGCGCGCGGAATTCGAGCCGGTCGGTGGCGGTGACCTTGGCCCCGAGCTGTTCGAGCGCGAGCACGTGGGTGTCGAGCCGGCGCCGGCCGATGACGTCGCCGCCGGGCGGCGGCAGCATCACTTCGCCGCAGCGGGCGAGCAGGGGGCCCGCGAGCAGGATCGAGGCGCGGATGCGGACGCAAAGCTCGGGGTCGAGGTCGGCGGCGCGGATGCTCTTGGCGTGGATATGAAGCGTATTGCGGGCGGTCCATTCCGCGGACGCGCCGACCGAGCGGATCAGCTCGACCAGCGTCTCGGTGTCACGGATGCGCGGCACGTTCTCCAGCGTCACCGGATGCTCGGTGAGCAGGGCGGCCGCAATGATCGGCAGCGCCGAATTCTTGTTGCCGGACGGCTCGATCGAGCCCGAGAGCCGGTGACCGCCCTCGACGATGTACTGGATGGGCGCCACTTGGGTCTCTCGCTTCCTGTGGGTGGGGCGGGGCTGCTTCGGGAGCGGAAAATACAGAGAATTGAGCGCGGTAGCAATTGCTGGCCGAGGCTCAGGCCCGTTGGTCAGCCCCGGAGAGGCTCAGAACAGGCCGATAATGTTCGCCACCACATAGAGGATCGCGATCAGGATCAATGCGCCGATCACGACGAAGGATATCTCGACCGCGATGGCGCCGGTGCCGAGCGTGGCGGCGACGGCGGCAAATAGGCGCTCCTCTCTGAATATCAACGAGAGGACCGAGAGCAGAATGGCGAGCAGGCCGAGCGAAATTGCGGTGACGGAAGCCGGTTCGCTCCAGCTTCTGCCGGCCGATTTCTCGACCTTCGGCGCCTGATACTCCACGCCCTTCACGCGTGCGATGATGCGGTCCTTGATGCGGTGTCCGGTGTCGACGACCACCTGGTCAACCGGTGGCGGCGGATACACGATCGGCACGACCCAGTGCGGCAGAACGGCTGCAATGAAGGCCAGCAGGCCGATGAGGCTCCCGATCACGCCAAGGCGGAGCGAGGGGATAGCAGGCTTCAATGCGGGCGCACTCATGACACAGCGTTTCCCGGCCGGAACGGGCCCAATGGATCTAAGCCATTTCGTCGCGATTGCGGGTGGTGAGGTTCAGGGGGTGCCACGCGCGTCAATTGCGGAACAAATTGATTGCGCCGCCCTCGCCTTTGACTTCGAAATACATGAGATCGATGTAGATCGCAGCTGCAAGAATCAGGGCTCGCTCATCGTCTGTCAGGCCGGGTTCTAAATATTCCACCAGAAAACTATCGCGGTCCGTGAACAGTTCATAGCCGAGGCCAGACCATTTTTTCGCAACGCGCGCGTGCTCTCGCCCTCCGCGCATAAACGGAAAGGTCCATACGCGCCAAAATGGCGAACTGACTTCGAGCACCACTCTCCCCTGCGCGTCGTGCACATGGAAGCTCTTGGTCAAGATCGAAAACTGACGCTCGATGTTTCCAATCAGGCGGCCGTCGCGCGACCGCAGCTCCAGACACTGAAAGAACAAGCGGAAGGGATGAATCCCGCGCACGACCGGTTGTCGAGCATTGTCGAAAAAATGAAGCTCAAAGGAGCGCCAATGCCCAAATGCCTGGCGCCACAAGAAGCCGAGAATTCCCTTTTGCTGTTCGGCCGCATAGAGCAGATCGTGGCCATTTTCATCGCAGATGCGATATTTGTTGCGGGTTTCGAAGCCGAAGATCTCGGCCATTTCGAAGACCTGCTTCACGTACATTCGGCTCTGCTCGGCTAGTATCGGCAACATTTCGTTCGGACCTTTTCCAAGATTACCCTCGGTCCATCGCACCGGCTCGCACTTCGGCTCCGGGGCTCTCGTCCAACGTGCTGAGGGAAATTCGCGCCGGCAACGCGGCAGGTGGCCAATGGGTCTACGCCACTTGGTCGCGATTGCGGGGGGTGAGGTTCAGGGGCACGCGGCGGGTCTAGAGCGCGACAGGGCCACGTTCGGTGTTGCCGCGAACGGTGGTGCGCTCCCCCCCCGCTTGCGGGGGAGGGCTGGGGAGAGGGTGTCTCCACGATCGAGATAGTCCCTAGGTGGAGAGAGCCCCCACCCGGCGCTTCGCCATAGCCGAGGCTCTGCCTCGGCGTCTTTTGAGAGGACGGCCGCCGAAGGCGACCTACGCCTCCCCCGCAAGCGGGAGAGGTTGCAGCGAGTGTGTGGCTAGTAGCTTTAATCTAAAGCCCTTCGGCCTCAGATATCGATGGTCGCGCTCAGCGAATGTTCCTGGATGAAGTCGCGGCGCGGCTCGACCACGTCGCCCATCAGCTTGGTGAAGATGTCGTCGGCCTCGTCGACCTCCTTGACCTTCACCTGGAGCAGCGAGCGCACATTGATATCCAGCGTCGTCTCCCAGAGCTGTTCCGGGTTCATCTCGCCCAGACCTTTGTAGCGCTGCAGCGTGACGCCCTTGCGGCCGGCGTCGGTGACCGCTTCGAACAGATCGACCGGGCCGTGGACGGGGAGCTCGACATCCTTGCGCCGCAGCTTGCCGGGGCGGGCATAGACGTCCTGCAGCTTCACGGTGTACTCGTCGAGCTTGCGCGCCTCGACCGAGCCCAGGAAGGCGTCGTCGATGAGGGCGGCTTCCTTGACGCCGCGCACCGTGCGCTCGAACTGGAAACCCTGGCCTTCCACATACTGGCCGACCCAGCCGCGCTCGACCTCCTCGGCCTGGTTGTCCAGCCGGCCGGCGATGTACTGCGCGGCAGCAGCCGCTTTTTCCGGATCGCCATAGATCGCCTTGTTGAGCACGCCGGTGATGGCGGCCTGCTCGATCACCTTGCGATTGTAGCGGCTGTGCAAATTGCGCAGGACGCTGCGGACCGTCCGGGCATCGTCGACCAGCGAACGCAGGTCGCGGCCGGTGCGGTCGCCGCCGTTGCCGGGAATGTAGACGCAGTCATCGAGCCCGGTATCGATCAGATAATCTTCGAGCGCCCGCTCGTCCTTCAAATACTGCTCGGACTTGCCGCGCGAGACCTTATAGAGCGGCGGCTGGGCGATATAGAGATAGCCGCCATCGATGATGTCGCGCATCTGCCGGTAGAAGAACGTCAGCAGCAGCGTGCGGATGTGGGCGCCGTCGACGTCGGCGTCCGTCATCACGATGATCTTGTGATAGCGCAGCTTCTCGATCGAGAACTCGTCGCTGATGCCGGTGCCGAGCGCGGTGATCAGCGTGCCGATCTGCTCGCTTCCCAGCATCTTGTCGGGGCGCACGCGCTCCACGTTGAGGATCTTGCCGCGCAGCGGCAGCACCGCCTGGAATTCGCGGTTGCGGCCCTGCTTGGCGCTGCCGCCTGCCGAGTCACCCTCGACGATGAAGAGCTCGGATTTCGCCGGGTCCTTTTCCTGGCAGTCGGCGAGCTTGCCGGGGAGCGAGGAGACCGAGAGCGGGCTCTTGCGCGTCAGCTCGCGCGCTTTTCGCGCGGCTTCGCGGGCGGCCGCGGCCTGGATCACCTTGCCGACGATCATCTTGGCTTCGGACGGGTGCTCCTCGAACCAGGCCTGGAGCGCTTCGTTCAGCACGTTCTCGACCACGGGGCGCACTTCCGAGGACACCAGCTTGTCCTTGGTCTGCGACGAGAATTTCGGGTCCGGCACCTTCACCGACAGCACGGCGGTGAGGCCTTCGCGGCAATCGTCGCCGGTCAGCGCGATCTTTTCCTTTTTCGCGTTGGCCTCGGCATAGCCGTTGACCTGGCGCGTCAGCGCGCCGCGGAAGCCGGCGAGATGGGTGCCGCCGTCGCGCTGCGGGATGTTGTTGGTGAAGCACAGCACGTTCTCGTGGTAGCTGTCGTTCCACCACAGCGCGGCCTCGACGCCGATGCCGTTGGCCTCCGCGCGCACCATGATCGGCGCCGGCACGATCGCCTTCTTGTTGCGGTCGAGATATTTGACGAACTCCTCGACGCCGCCGGAATAGTGCATCTCCTCGCGCTTCTCGACCGCGTGGCGCATGTCGGAGAGGGCGATGTTGACGCCGGAATTGAGGAAGGCGAGCTCGCGCAGCCGGTGCTCGAGCGTCGCGAAATCATACTCGATGTTCTTGAAGGTTTCCGTCGAGGCCTGGAACGTCACCTCGGTGCCGCGCCTGCCGGGCGCGTCGCCGACCACCACCAGCGGGGCGACGGCATCGCCATGGGCGAACTCGATGTAGTGCTCCTTGTTGTCGCGCCAGATCCGCAAGCCGAGCTTGCTCGACAGCGCGTTGACGACGGAGACGCCGACACCGTGCAGACCGCCGGAGACCTTGTAGGAGTTCTGGTCGAATTTTCCGCCGGCATGGAGCTGGGTCATGATGACCTCGGCCGCCGAGATGCCTTCGCCCTTGTGGATGTCGACGGGAATACCGCGGCCGTCGTCGCGCACGGTGACGGAATTGTCGGCATTGAGGATCACGTCGACGCGCGTGGCGTGGCCCGCGAGCGCCTCGTCGATGGCGTTGTCGACGACCTCGTAGACCATGTGGTGCAGGCCGGACCCGTCGTCGGTGTCGCCGATATACATGCCCGGGCGCTTGCGGACGGCATCGAGACCCTTGAGCACCCGGATCGATTCCGCACCGTAATCGCTCGGATTTGAGGGTTCGTTTTCGGCAGGCGTCTGCCGAGCAGGTTCTGTCATGAGAGGCCTTCGAGATGTCGCCCGAATCAGCGGCGCAAAAGGCGCTGATTTGCAGGCTATTTGTGCCATGAAAGACAGATTGCGCCTAGCGCAAAGTATCCTCCGGCAACCCTTTGAGCAGATAGGGTTTTTTAGCCGGTTTTCAAGCCTCTCGAAGGCCGATTCTGGGCACTGCAAAAAGCGCGATTCGAGGGCCCGTTTTGGGGCTCTGAAAGGCGTGTTTTTTGCGGGTGGAGAGGGTGGTTCCGAGGTGCCGGTTGGAGCATTGGTCCTTGGTGGAGTTGGTCGGGCCACGGGCTCGCTGCAACCTCTCCCGCTTGCGGGGGAGGCATAGGCCGCCTTCGGCGGCCGTTCTCAAGCAACGCCGAGGCGAAGCCTCGGCTATGGCAAAGCGCCGGGTGCGGGCTCTCTCCACATTGGAAGTGTCCATTGTGGAGGCTCCCTCACCCCAACCCTCTCCCGCAAGCGGGAGAGGGAGCGCACCTGTTGCGTGGCGGCTCAATACATCTGAAGCGGCAGCACGTCGCCGGTTGGCCCTACCATGAGGCCCCAGGCGTCGCCGGCGGCGACGGTCAGGCTCTCGGTGCGGACGGGGTGCCCGGGCAGGCGCAACGCGTACTGATACTTGCCGGGCGGCAGGTCGAGCATCGGGCCTTTCTGCGATTGCGGGCCGCCGGCGCCGGCCGCGACCTTCACCGTCTGATTGTTGATCGTCAGCGCCGCGTCCTTCGGTCCGATATTGCCGAGCATCAGCCTGGCCTGTCCCGCCTTCGGCATGATGTCGGCCTTGGTTGCGGCATCCGGATTCTTCTGCACCAGATTGACAATGGTCTCGCCCTTGGCGCGGCCGAGCTTGAGCACGGCCGGGCCCAGCGGCGAGGTGAAGGCGATCTGCGCGCGTTCTGCGGACACGGTCGCGCCGTCGGCCTTTTCCTGCCAGCCGAGCTTGGAAAGCTCCGCACGGTAGAACGCCAGGACGTCGCCGAGCGGGGCCGGGATGCTGGCCTCCAGCTCGCGGCGGAACGGCGTCTCGCTGCCCGGCATTTTCGTGGACGCGAGCGAGGTCGACGAACGCTGCGTCGGCACCGGGAGTTGGGATTCGGTATCGGGCTTCAGCGGCTCGGAGGACCTGGCCTGCATCTCCGTGCCGGCCGCAGCCTTGCTCTCAGCCTTGGCCGCGGCCATCACCAGGCCCGATCCGTCGGCGCGGACACTCACCTTCGGGCCCATCTGCATCACGGTCATCGAGATCGACTTGCCGCCTTTCGAGAACGCCATCACCGCCATGTTGGGCTGGTTGATGACGGAGGGCTGCTCCTTCCAGCCTGCGGGCCTCAGCGCGGCGCGATAGAACGCGGTGAGCGCTTTCACGCTCGAGGTGGAGGAGAATTCGAGCCGGCCGTCGTCGCCCGCGAATTTCACGCCTTCGGCGTTTTCGGGCAGCGGCACCGGCGTCGTGGTGTCGGCGAGCGCATTGAGCGACGCGTCGGACAGCGCGGCCGCCTGCACCTTGCGCTTGGCTTCATCCGCGGCGATGAGCTGCTGGGCCGCGCCCAACGCATCGCCAAGGAACTTGTCGTCGGCGTCCTTCTTCGCCCTGGCGCGGGCGGCAAGCGCCTCCTCCTTCACCTGCGCGGTCAGGCTGACCATGGTGAAATCATATTTGCGGCCGAGCCGCAGCACGCCGGTTTCCTCCACCGAGGAGATCTTGATCGCCACCTCGTCGCCGGCTGCGAGCGGCGCATTGCCGTTCTCCTGCCAGCCGCGCGCGGCGAGCTCGCGATGATAGAAGGCGAGCACCGCGGGCAGCTCCGCCATCGCGGCGGCCGTCATCTCGCGCTTGTTGGAGCTTGCGCTGCCGATGCCCCTGGCCGTCTTGGTCGGATTCGGCCGTGGCAGGCCGGCAAGATCGTCATCGGCTTTGAGCTCGCTGGGCAAGGCGAAGGGCGCGACCCGGATGTCCACATTGGTGCGGCCGTCGTCGCGGCGCGTCAGCGTCAGCATGACCGGCTTCTGCTGGTAGAAGCCGGTGTCCTTGCTATCAGGGTGCGCGTAGAACGCGCGCAGGCCGTTGGGAACGGTCTGATCCAGGCTGGTCGTCCAGCGTGCGGCGGTTTCCGGCGTGAGTTTCTGCCAGCCGATCGCGGCCATCTGGCTGGCGCAGAAATCCGACGTCGCATCGAGCGCGCCGGGCGCAATGCAGCCGAGATAGGGCCTTGTGCCGTCGAACATGATGTCGCTCGCGCCGTCAGGGAACGGCACGTTCGAATAGATCCGGTCGGTCGAGTAGTGGACCACGGTCTGGTCGGGCCGGCCGAGGGCTTGCGTGAGATAGACCGAAAGGCCCTGCCTTCCCTTCCTGAAATTCAGCGTGGTGCTGTTCTCCTCCAGCGGCCGCACATAGGGCACCCATCCCGCAGCGCTGAGGAGCTTTTTCACCGCCGGCGATGTCACGGCTTGCGGCGTCGGCATGCGATATTCCACGCGATAGGGATCGGGGCGCGAGGTGTCTTCCACCGCACCCTCGAGCTGCGGCAGCGCGTGGACGTCGACGATGCCGTCGTCCGCCGCGCGCGCGGAAAGCGGGGTGCTCGCCATCGCGAGAACGCCACAGGCAAGCAGCAGCCATCTTGCCGGGACTTGCGCCCCGCGCCGTTTCATCGACATCGTCAAAACTCCTGGATTTCGCGCGGGTCTTCAATCCTCGCGCGATTGCAGGCTGCGACACCGTCGGCGCGGCCTCAGACAACTAGTCGCGGCGGGAACCGGGCAGGTTCAACGGGGCTCAATACAGCAGGAGCGGCGACCATGCCTCTCCGTCGCGCCCGACGGTGAGCTCCCAGGTATCGCCGGCCGCGAAGTCGAGGATATGCGTGGTGGCTGGATGGCCCGGCACGTTCACCTCGTAGGAATATTTGCCGGGCTGCAGATCCAGCGACACCGCGCGGGTGCCGGCGGCACGCTTCAGGGTCCGGTCGTTGATCGTGAGCGTGGCGTCCGTATCGCTGATATTGGAGAACACCAGCATCGCCTGGCCGGGCTCGGGCATGACGTTCGCGTTGGTCGCGACGGATGCGTTCTTCTGCACGAGGTCAACCCTGGTGCTGGAGTCCTTGCGGTCGAGCGCCAGCATGCCGGGTCCGAGCGGGGAGACGAAGGCGAGCTGGATGTGATCGGCGGAGACCACCGCGCCATCGTGCTGCTCCTGCCAGCCGAGCTTGCCGAGCTCGGTGCGGTAGAAGGCGAGGACATCGCCGAGCTCGGCGGGCACGGTCGCCTCCAGCCTGGTGCGGAGCGGCGTCTCAACGCCCGCGACGATGGTGGTGTGAATTCCGCGGTAACTGTAGCGGGTCGGCGCGGGCAGCTTGGTGTCGGGATCCGGCGTCAGCTCGGCCGCGAACAGCGACGACACACGCGGCACCCATGCGCTGGCGCTTGCCGCGAGCATGCAGATCGCGAGGAAAACGAGGCCGCACGCAAATGCCCGCCATCGTGCCGAGGCTTGCGCCCCGGGCATTACCGTCCGCATCTGTCTCTCCAGAGATGTCGCGCGTGATGTCATTGCGCGATGGGCTACGGCTGCGACAGCGCCGGCGCGGCCTCTGGCAACTAGTCGCAGCCTGAACCGGGCAGGTTCAAGAGCGGCACCTAGCGGCGCGTGCGAACCTGCCCGTTCTCGACGTCAAAGACTTCGCCGCCGGCGCCGATCTCGGCGAAGGCGGCCGGGTCCGCGCCGGTCAGCCACACCTGCGCGCCGAGCTTGCGGAGCTCCGCGAACAGCGCGCTGCGCCGGTTCGGATCGAGATGGGCGACGACCTCGTCGAGCAGCAGCAGCGGCACGATGCCGGTCATCTCGGCCACCAGCGTCGCATGCGCCAGCACGAGGCCGATCAGCAGCGCCTTCTGCTCGCCGGTCGAGGCGTCGCGCGCCGGCATGCTCTTCGGCGCATAGATCACCTGGAGATCGGTGAGATGCGGCCCGTCCGTAGTGCGGCCGGCGATGGCGTCGCGCGGGCGGTTGTCGCGCAGGATCTGGCGGTAGCGGTCCTCGACCGCGGTGGCGGTCTCGGTCAGCAGCGCGTTCTCCATCCAGCTGTCGAGCGCGATCTGCGCCGACGGGAAGGCGGATTGTTGCGCGCGGGCGTTCAGCATGCCGGTCAGCCGCGCCGCGGTCTGGCCGCGCGTCGCCGCCACCGCGACCGCGAGCTCGGCGGTCTCGCGCTCGATCGCGTCGCACCAATGGTCGTCGTAATTGCGCACCTCGAGCAGGCGGTTGCGCGAACGGAGCGAGCGTTCAAGAGCATTGATGCGGCTGGAATGCTCGCTGTCGATCGCCAGCACCAGACGGTCGAAAAAGCGCCGCCGCTCCGAGCCCGCGCCCATGAACAGCCCGTCCATCGCCGGCGTCAGCCATACCATGCGGATGTGGTCGCCGAAGGCGGTCGCCGAATTGACCGGCTCGCGGTCGATGCGGCAGCGCCGGCTCACCGCGCTGTCGGGGAGCGGTGCGTCGATGCCGGTGCCGAGCGTGGCGAGCCCCAGCGCGCCCTCGACCTGCGCGGAGACCGCCCAGGAGCCGTCGCCCTGGTTGTCGGCGACGTCGTCCAGCGTCGCCCGCCGCAAGCCGCGGCCCGGCGACAGAAACGAGATCGCCTCGATGCAATTGGTCTTGCCCGCACCGTTCGGCCCGACCAGCGCCACCATGTCAGCCGCCGTCTCGAGCCCCGCAGCCCGGTAATTGCGAAAATGCGTCAGCGTCAGGCGATGAATGCGGGAGGGGGTCATATGATCCGTTTTCCGTCATGCCCGGCCTTGTGCCGGGCATCCACGTTCTCAGTCTCCCAAGACGTGGATGGCCGGGACGAGCCCGGCCATGACGCATGTAGTCAATACGTGAAGAGGCCGGTAGCCCTCACACCCGCATCGGCATCAGCACATACAGAGCGCTCTTGTCGTCGCGGTCCTGGACCAGGGTCRGCGAGCCGGGGTCGGCGAGCTTGAGGGTTGCGACGTCGCCTTCGATCTGGGAGGCGATGTCGAGCAGATAGCGCGAGTTGAAGCCGATATCGAGCGCGTCGGAGGCGTATTCGACCTCGAGTTCTTCGGTGGCGCTGCCGGAATCCGGATTGGTCACCGACAGCACCAGCTTGCCCGGCGACAGCGAGAGTTTGACGGCACGGCCGCGCTCGCTGGAGATGGTCGAGACGCGGTCGACCGCGTTCTCAAAGTCCTTCTTGTCGACGACCAGTTCCTTGTCGTTGTTCTGCGGAATCACGCGGCCGTAGTCGGGGAAGGTGCCGTCGATCAGCTTCGAGGTCAGCACCACATTGCCGATGGTGAAGCGGATCTTGGCCTGCGACAGCTCGATCGTGACCTCGGCCTCGTTGTCCTCGATCAGGCGCTGCACCTCGCCGACCGTCTTGCGCGGCACGATCACGCCGGGCATGCCGTCGGCGCCCTTGGGCTGGACCAAATCGAGCTGGGCGAGGCGGTGGCCGTCGGTGGCGACCCCGCGCAGGGTCGCGGCCTTGGCCGTGCCCGCGGCGTGCAGATAGATGCCGTTGAGGTAATAGCGCGTCTCTTCGGTCGAGATCGCGAACTGGGTGCGGTCGATCAGCCGCTTGACGTCCTTGGCGGCGAGCGAGAACGAATGCGACATGTCGCCGGCGGCGAGATCGGGGAAATCATTCTCCGGCAGCGTCTGGAGCGTGAAGCGGGAGCGGCCGGCGCGGATCGCCAGCACCGCGCGGTCGCCGTCGGCCTCCAGCACGATCTGCGAGCCGTCGGGCAGCTTGCGCACGATGTCGTAGAACATGTGGGCCGGCACGGTGGTGGAGCCGGCGGTCGCGGTTTCCGCCGCGAGCGTCTCCGTCACCTCCAGGTCGAGGTCGGTCGCCTTCAGCGACAGCTTGGCGTTCTCGGCGCGGACCAGGACGTTGCCGAGGATCGGAATGGTGTTGCGGCGCTCGACCACGCGGTGCACGTGGCCCAGCGATTTCAGGAGTTGCGCGCGTTCGACCGTAACCTTCATTGCACTACTCGCCCGATCCCCAAGGAAACACAACGTCGAAAAGGCCGGGCGGCCGAAACGCGCGCCGCGGCACCGAAGACCCCAAAAGCCGGATCATCCAGCCGATATGACCAAAGCCGTCAGGGTCGCGCAAGGTGGCGCGGATGGCCTTGGGATTCAAGGGATTGGGAGGCAGTTCCCCACGATTTACAGGCAATTCGATGCCGCCGCGGCGGGGCTGTGCTCCCTCGCCCCGTTCTTACGGGGAGAGGCATAGGCGGCCTACGGCCGCCGTTTCTTCAAAGTTAGCCAGGTGAGGGGGAGTCTCCGCGGGGGAGGTGAGAGTTGGACTTACGGAGAGTCCCCCTCACCCGGAATCCGCGCTTTCAGCGTGCATTCCGACCTCTCCCCGCAAGCGGGGAGAGGTGAAAGAAAGGAATAGGCGTTTATTCCTGAAGCTGGCGCTTCAGCGACTCGACCTCTTCCGACAGCGCCGTGTCCTTGGAGACCAGGGCCTCGATCTTGCGCACGGCGTGCAGCACCGTGGTGTGGTCGCGTCCGCCGAAGCGGCGGCCGATTTCCGGCAGCGAGCGCAAGGTCAGCGTCTTGGCGAGGTACATCGCCACCTGCCGCGGGCGGACCACGTTGGCGGTGCGGCGCGAGGACAGCAAGTCGGAGCGGCTGACATTATACTGCCGCGCCACCACGCGCTGGATGTCCTCGATCTTGATGCGCTTGGGCTCCTGCGGCCGGATCAGGTCGCGCACCTCGTGCTCCGCCATCTCCAGCGTCACCGGCCGGTTGTTGAGCTTCGAATGCGCCAGCAGACGGTTGATCGCGCCTTCGAGATCCCTGCCGTTATGGGTGATGGCGCGGGCCAGATAGGTCAGCACCTCCTCGGGCACCTCGAAGGTCGCGTGATGGGCGCGGGCTGCTGCGACGCGCGACTTGAGAATGCCGTGCCGCAGCTCTTCGCCGAGCGAGCCCATCTCGACCACGAGGCCGCCGGCCAGCCGCGAGCGCACGCGATCATCCAGGCTTTCGAGATCGGACGGCGGACGGTCGGCCGCGATCACGACTTGGCGGCCGGCGTCGATCAGCGCGTTCAGCGTGTGACAGAACTCGGCCTGGGTCGACTTGCCCTGCAGGAACTGGAGATCGTCGATCACCAGCACGTCGATGCCGCGCAGCGCTTCCTTGAAGGCGAGCGCCGTCTGCGTCTTCAGCGCGGCGACGAAGCCGTACATGAATTTTTCCGCGGTGAGATACAGCACCTTGCGCTCGTTGCCGGAATTGCCGGACCAGGTCACCGCCTGCAAGAGATGCGTCTTGCCGAGGCCAACGCCGGCATGAATGTAGAGCGGATTGAACATCACGGGGTCGCCGCGGCGTCCTTCCGCGACCTGGCGCGCGGCCGCATGGGCCAGCGTGTTGGAGCGGCCGACGACGAAGCTCGCAAAGGTCAGGCGCGGATCGAGCGGCGAGCCGCCGAGCGCATCATGATTGGCCGAGACCGGCGCGGTCGCGGTCGAGCGCAGCTCGGGTGCCGGCGCGCGGCGCGTCTCGACCGGCGCGGGCACTTCCTTCTGCACGACGGGACGCACCGCGGTTCGCACGGTGAGATCGATGCGATGCACCTCCGGCATTTCAGCCTGCCAGCAGGACAGCACGCGCTCGGCGTAATGGGCCTGGATCCAGCTCTTCAGGAAGCGGGTCGGAACCGAGAGCCGCACGCTCTCCTCCTGCACGCCTTCGAGATCCATGCGCGCAAACCAGCTCGTATAGACGTCTTCGCCAACGCTCGAGCGCAGACGTCCCTTCACGCGTGACCAGCGATCCTGTTCCGGTGTTGTCATCGTTTGAAACTTTTCTTCAGAGATAAGGGTGCGTGGTGAACGCCATGCAGGGTTCCTGCCATCAGGGTTCCTGCCATGGCGGGACCTCAAGCGATTCCATTCTCAGGCATGGTTCGACCGTCCGGCGAGAACGCCGCGTCCGATCAGCGATGTCAGAGATGGAGGGGTCGCGAGGTCAGCGCGTACTCGGCGCTCCGTCACACGCGGGAGGCTGGACGTCGGACTGATCTAAGACGGCATCGGTGGAGTGGGAAAATAGTTTTAATACCGCGTTGAGTCCGTAAGACATGATACCTCCCCGTCCTGCCGTGATTGCTCACGACAAGGTCCTGCGTGTCCTGAAGACAACCGCGTCAAAAGCCGCGGATGTCCCGCCCGTCTGTACTAGTCGTCCGCTCGGCTTCGCCGTCAGGCGTGTCGGGGTAGCTTCAAGTGTCTCGCATAAGCGCTTGGATCCCGCTTGGAGACATTCAGACAAAGAGCTACTATTCCCATATTGCTATGGGTTTTTAACCGACAATCGCTTGTTGAAGCGTCGCCAACGTGCACACCGCCGCCGATTTGCACGCTCGCCCCGTTTCCAAAACCGCGCTGGTCTCAAGATCGTGGGCGCCGCGAACGACTTAAGGAATACACTAAGCGGAAAGACTCGCAACGGAATTGATTCACACTTGAGGCATCAAAAAACTTGATCTGCGTTAACGCCCCGCGTGAGTTGTTCACAGGCTTGAGAGCAAGTTTTTGAATCAGCGTGTAGAATCGAGAGCGCGACGCGTTGTGTGACAATTCCCGAACGGCGGCCAAAAATATTTTACAAAAGCGTCACGCGAGTGCCGCGTGACCTCATTTTCCAAATGCTTGGCGTCGCTATGTGGATAAGTGATTATCGACGCATCGCTTTTTGAGTCTCGTTTCGCAGGGTAACTCCACTGCAAGATGCACTCCAGTGAATCTACGGTGTGCAGAACCTTCTTGCGCAGCAATTGCATTTGTGCCCGTCCCGCAGGGCTTTTCGCAATGCGGTGAAAGTTTCCGCGATGGCAAAATCACCGCCGAGCAAAGCGCCAAGTAAAACTACGGAACGAAGATTATGACAGCGACGCGAGTCTTCCAACGGAAGATTGGTCGCCCCAACGAACGCAAGCGTGGATAGTGACAGGCAACAAAAAAGCCCGGCATGATGCCGGGCTGATTGATGATCGCGATCATCGAGGAATCGATCGATGACGTCGCCAGCTGACTTGTCAGCTTAGCTGTCAGATCACGTCGCGAGTTTACTTGGCGAGCTTGGCGATCTGCGCGGTGAGCCGCGAGACTTTGCGGCTGGCATTGTTCTTGTGAACGATGTTGCGCTGCGCGGCGCGCATCAGGGCGGGCTCGGCATTCGCCATCGCCTTCAGCGCGGCGGCGCGATCGCCGGTCTTGATGGCTTCCTCGACGGTGCGCACGGCGCCGCGCATCTGGGTGCGGCGCGACTTGTTGACGGCGGTGCGGCGGGCGATCTTGCGCGTCGCTTTCTTGGCGGAAGTGGTGTTGGCCATGGTCTCAAATGTCCTCTGCGGTAACCGGTCGCGTCTTGATCGGGTGGCGCCGGCTGCTTGACCGCGTAATCGACGCTCGGATTTAGGGTGTTCGGTTCAAGGCCGTTCCTGGAACATGAGCGACAGCCTTGCGGCCGTCTCTGAGGCTCAAACTCAAAAGAGCCTGCAACTGCTCAAAGAACAGCGGCGGCAGGATTGCGCCCGCCGCCAGTTGGCGCCCTTATAGAGGGGGTCTGCGGCACCGTCAACGCTTTCAAGGCCCGGAAAACAGGCCTTGAGCGGCCTGGATGAGGGCCGTAACGCCCTGATGAGGTTGAATTTCTGCCGTCTCCCGGCTATTGGCTGGCGACGATTTAAGGGTCGTCCGGTCGGATGATCATATAAGGTGGGGCATGATCCGCGGCTTTTTTCGACTGATTGGGCTGTTGCTGCTCGCAGGCGGTTTCATCTTCATGGTCTATGACGGCGCCCGCTGGGTCGCCGATCAAACCCTGCGGTTCACCCGGTTCGGCCAGTTCTGGAACGACATCAACCAGGCCAGCCAGTCGGCGTTTCGGACCTGGGTCGAGGCCAAGGCGCCCTGGCTCTGGACCTCCGTGATCCGCCTTGTGCTGGATCAGCCGGTTTTCGCCGTCCTCGGTATTCTGGGCATCCTCCTGATGATCCTGTTCCGCCCGCGGAAACCCCTGATCGGCTATTCCCGCGACTGAGCCTTGCGCGCAATCGGCGGCGTAACAGGGCTGCCCCTTGCTGCGTAAAAGCCTATATTCCCACTTGATCGCGAGCACGCCGCCCGAGCGCCTAGCTCAGCCTATCGACTCAGGCTATCGACTTGGGCGGCTGACAGCTCGTTTCGGAGATCCGACCCATGCTGTTCATGCGCAAGACCACCGCATTGCCGAGCGCCGCGGAAGCGCTGCCGGGCCGTGCGCAGGCCATTCCGACTGCGACCACCCATTTCGTCAACGGCGCGAAGCTGCAACCGCCTTATCCCGCGGGCCTCGAGCAGGCCGTGTTCGGGCTCGGCTGCTTCTGGGGTGCCGAGCGCAAGTTCTGGGAGCTCGGCGATGGCGTTTACACCACCGCCGTCGGCTATGCCGGCGGTCACACGCCGAACCCGACCTATGAAGAGACCTGTTCGGGCCGCACCGGCCACACCGAAGTGGTGCTGGTCGTGTTCGATCCGAAGAAGATCTCCTACGAGAAGCTCTTGAAGACGTTCTGGGAGAGCCACAACCCGACGCAGGGCATGCGCCAGGGCAACGACGTCGGCACGCAGTACCGCAGCGCGATCTACACGTATTCCGATGCGCAACTGAAGGCGGCCGAGCAATCGAAAGCGCTCTATCAAAAGGCGCTCGCTGCAAAAGGCCTCGGTGCCATCACCACCGAGATCGCGCCCGCCGGCGCGTTCTACTTCGCCGAGGACTATCATCAGCAATATCTGGCGAAGAATCCGGCCGGCTATTGCGGCCTCGGCGGCACCGGCGTGTCGTGCCCGAGCGGCGTGGGCGTGAGCGCGTAGGCCAGCTCCGGACTCGCTGCACCTCTCCCGCTTGCGGGAGAGGTCGGCGCGTTCCGGGCGATGCGAAGCATCGTCCCGCGCGCCGGGTGAGGGCTCTATCCTCTGGGGGACTATCCCGTTGTGGAGACACCCTCTCCCCAGCCCTCTCCCGCAAGCGGGAGAGGGAGCGCACTGTGGCCGTTGCTCGCAGCGACCAAGCTCCCCTCAACGCTTTATTAACCATACCCGGTGCATCACTTGAGCTGTCTCGTTTCGAGGGATGGCTCCGGTGCCGGTTGCACGCGCGTTTCGATGGTCGATCTTGTCAGCGTCCTTGGCAGCGTCCGCCACGCTTGCCCTCGGCGGCTGCATGCAGACCGCTGGCCCCGTCGCGGTGATGCAGCCGCGCGCCGATCTCGACTCCATGGCCTATGGCCAGCCCTACAGCGCCCCGCAGCCGGTTGTCGTTGCCGACGGTGGCGGCGCCATCGGCGCGCTGCGCAATTCCTTTGCTTCGGCGCCCGCGCCCATGGCTGTCGGCTACGCCGCGCCGATGGCGGGGCCGGGCCGTTACGACGCCTCCTATCATCTCGATGCCGGCGACAAGCTCCGCGTCGTGGTCTACGGCCAGGAAGGTCTCACCAACAGCTACGCCATCGATGCCGGCGGTTCGATCACCATGCCGCTGATCGGCGCGGTGCCGGCGCGCGGCCGCACCACGGCGGGGCTCGCCGGCGAAATCGGCGCACGGCTGCGCAACGGCTATATCCGCGAGCCCTCCGTGGCGGTGGAGATCGACGCCTACCGTCCGTTCTTCATTCTCGGCGAAGTGTCCGCGCCCGGCCAATATCCCTACGTGCCGAACATGACGGTCGAAAGCGCGGTCGCGATCGCCGGCGGCTTCTCGCCGCGCGCCAAGCGCGACGTGGTCACCGTGACGCACACCGAAGCCGGCGGCGCGATGCGCGCCGTGGTGCCGCTCGGCACGCCCTTAAGCCCCGGCGACACCGTGTTCGTCGGCGAGCGCTGGTTTTAAATCTACTTCACGCCGTCATTCCGGGGCGATGCGCCAGCATCGAACTATGGTGCGCGGTTGCGCACCTGAGAATCTCGAGATTCCGGGCTCGCGCTACGCGCGCCCCGGAATGACGGCGTGAGAGGAGCGCGCGCTACATCCCCACCTCATCTCCTGAAATCAAGCCGCCCATTCGGAAAACACCCGTCTATCCGCGCGGCATCGACCACGACCCCGACCCAGGGCCGCGTGATCGCGGGCGTGGTCAGGTTGATGTATTTGCCGACCAGCCGACCCGCGCCGTCGCGTCTTGCGTCGATGAGGCCGTGCCGGCGGCCATCGTCCCAGTCGAACCGCAAGTAGAGCCGCTCGCCCACGAGCCGCACGTCCGCGCGGCCCTGCTTCCATTTCTCCGGCGCATCGCCGGCAATGGTCGGATCGGCGCCGCCATTCCAGCGGCTTAGCCACGTGCCCTCGAGCGGATCGGGCGCGGGGATCGCCGCCCAATGAGCCGCATTGCCGTCGGCTGCGTCGCCGGCCAGCGTGGCGGTCGCGGCGTAGTCCATCACTTCGCGATCGTTGGGCTCGGGGACGTCCATGGCTCCGAACGGATTGCGAATGACGAGGTGCGTGATGGCTTGCTGCATGACGATCTCCGGCGTGAGTTGGCTTGATGACCAGCTCTAGCGCCGGGTGCCAGGCAACAGCCACCCGGTTTCCGCTTTGAGGGGCGCAAACCTCTCCCCTCGTCATTCCGGGGCGTGCGTAGCGCGAGCCCGGAATCCATAACCCCAGTTCGTGGTTATGGATTCCGGGCCTGCACCGCTTCGCGGCGCATCCCGGAATGACGGAAGAGAGATGTGCGCCTTATTTCAAATGCGTCGCGAAGAACGCCATGCTGCGCGGCCAGGCGATGTCGGCGCTGGCCTTGTCGTAGCTCGCGCGCTCGTCGCAATGGAAGCCGTGTTGGGCGCCCGGATAGACGAAGACCTCGACGTCGGGCCGCTTCGCCTTGACGGTCTCGACGTCGGTCAGCGGGATGCCGGAATCCTTCTCGCCGAAATGCAGTTGCGTCGGCATTTTCGGCGTCTCGTCGGCGAAGCGCACGACCGCGCCGCCATAATAGCCGATCGCGGCTTTCAGCCCGGACAACCGCGTTGCCGCGACAAAGGCGACGCTGCCGCCGAGACAGAAGCCGATGATGCCGACGGGGCCGACATTCTTCACCGCATCGATCGCGGCCTGGGTGTCGCGCAGCATCGCCGCCCAGTCCGGATTGGCGACGAACTTGCGCGCTTCCGCGACCTCATCGGGCGAATAGCCCGACTGGAAGTTGGGCGCGGTGCGGTCGAAGATCGACGGCGCGATCGCGACATAGCCCTCCTTGGCGAGGCGGTCGCAGACCGAGCGAATGTGGTGATTGACCCCAAAAATCTCCTGGATCACCACCACCGCGCCCTTCGGCGCGCCACTCGGATCGGCGCGATAGGCGCCAAGCGCAAAATTGTCGGAGGCCGTCAGTTTGATGTCCTGTCCCACGCGGGTTGTCCTTCTTGGTTGAGTGTTGATCTGGAGTCTCGCTCTCTCCCCTCATCCTGAGGAGCGCGCCCTTGCGCGCGTCTCGAAGGATAGAGGCCGTGATGCTTCAGCGTGGCCTTCATCCTTCGAGAGGCTTGCTTTGCAAGCTCCTCAGGATGAGGGGAGGCGGCTATGTGGCCGCTCTCACTCCCACATCCAGTTCTCGCCGTAGTCTTCCTTCCACCCCGCCAGCCGTCCGTGGCGGAATTGCAGGAACAGGCGATGACGGTAAGGGATCAGTCCGCTGCCGCCGATGTTGCGCAGGGCGAGGTAGACCTCGTTGCCGGGACGTCCGCGGACATATTGCAGGGGTTGCCCGAGGGCGCGTGCCGTCTGCCCGGCGTCCATGCCGAAGGCGAGCGGCGTGTTGTTCGAGAGGGTCTCGACGAAGGGCCGGCGCGGCGGCGTCCCACCGAACGGTTCGGCCTGCGCCGGCATCGAGAGAAGCGCCACCATTGCGCTCGCGGCCAACATCGCCTGCTTCATCGTCCACGCCCCTGTCTGGCCTATTCCGGCAAGTTCTTCAGGAAAGGCAGCACCGCGTCAACAAAAGCCTGCGGCTGATCGATGTTGACGGCGTGTCCGGCCGCGGGGATCACGACCTTTTGTGCGCCGGGGATTTTTGCCGCCATGTAGTCGGACGCCGCCAGGAACGGCGTGTCGTCGGCGCCGACCACGATCAGCGACGGCACCTTGATGTCGGGCAAGAGCTCGATGACGCGCGCATCGCGCTGGGTCAGCATGCCGCGTGCGGCCAGCGCCAGTCCCCTGGCGTTGCGATGGCTCGCGGTCGCGCGCTCGCGCGTCGCCGCCTTCAGCACATCGAGGCCTTCGCGATCAAATCTGTCGGCAGTGGCGAGCGCACGCGCGTTCCAGGCATCGCGCGCGTCGTCCTTCTTGAAGCCGGGCCCGGTGTCGATGATCAGCAGTGCGCGGGTGGCTTGCGGATGCGCGCGGGTGAAGGCGAGCGACATGTAGCCGCCGAGCGAGAGACCGCCGATGATGGCACGCTCAGTGCCGATCGCGTCGAGGATGGCCGCCATGTCGCCAACGGTGAGTGCCTCGCTGTATGCCGCGGGATCGTCCGGATAATCGGACTGGCCATGGCCGCGCATGTCCCACAGCACCAGTCTGTGGATCTTCGCGAGCGCGTCGATCTGGCCGTGCCACATCGCCGAGGTCGAGGAATAGCCGTGGGTGAGCAGCAGCGGCGGACCATCGCCGTGGACTTCGTAATAAATCCCGACGCCGTCTCGATTGATCCTTGGCATTGTTTCCCGCCTTTTCTCATTCACTCTAACCACGACGCCGCTGCACCCTCTCCCAAGGACGTCTGCGTCGGCGGTTAGCTCCACTTCACTTCGCCACACTCTAGCGCGCCAAGTAACCTCGAAGAAACCGCCGTGCCGCCATGGCATGCATGCTTGACGCGCTGTCTGTTGCGTTCAGTCGCTGCATCAACGCCGTTGTCGCAATGCACAACAAGCAGGCGTCATCTTTGTTTCGATCGATTCCAAATTGCGTTTGCCTCAACGGCTGAACCCGATCATTCTTGCGGCCAAGGCGGCCGCCAGTCCGGTGGGCGTCCGCTACAAGTTGCCGCCGTAAGCGGCTTCATGCACCGGCAAGGGAAGACGCCTATGCCAACTCTCACCATCAACGGGCGGAGTATGTCCGTGGATGCGGCGAACGACACGCCGCTCCTCTGGGCGATCCGCGAGCAATTGCAGATGACCGGCACCAAGTTCGGCTGCGGTGCAGGCCTGTGCGGTGCCTGCACCGTGCACGTCAACGGCGAAGCCGTGCGCTCGTGCCAGACCATGGTCGGCGATGTCGCCGGCAAGAAGATCACCACCATCGAAGGCCTTGCCGCCAAGGGCGATCATCCCTTGCAGAAGGCGTGGATCGCCGAGCAGGTTCCGCAATGCGGCTACTGCCAGTCCGGGCAGATCATGCAGGCGGCTTCGCTGCTTGCGAAGAATCCCAATCCGACCAAGGAAGATGTCGTGGCGCATATGGACGGCAATCTCTGCCGTTGCATGACCTATTCGCGGATCCAGAAGGCGATCATGCGTGCCGCGACCGAGATGCGCACTGCGTCCGCCTCCGGCAATGAGCGGAGGTCCACATGAATAAGCACGTGAACAACGTGACCCCCGAGACGACCGATCTCAGTCGCCGCTCGTTCCTCGTCGGCACCGCCGCGACCGGTCTCGTGCTCGGCTATGCCGGCGTGCCCGGCATTGGTGAGGCGCTTGCTGCGCCTTCAAACTTCGAGCCGAGCGTCTGGTACGCGATTGCGCCGGACGGTTTGGTCACCGTGACCTGCGGCAAGGCCGATATGGGCCAGCACATCGCCTCCACCATGGCGCAGATCGTGGCCGAAGAGCTCGGGGCGAAATGGAGCGACATGCGCGTTGCGCTCGCCTCCAACGATCCGAAGTTCAACGACCCCGTGCTGGGTGCGCAGATCACCGGCGGCAGCTGGTCGACCATGATGAATTTTGACGCGATGAGCCGGGCCGGCGCCGCCGGACGGATGGCCTTGACCGAAGGCGCGGCCGCCGCGATGGGCGTGCCGGCCGGCGAGCTCGTGGTGCGCGATTCCGTGATCTCGCATCCGAAGTCGAAGAAGCAGATGAGCTTCGCCGACATCGTCAAGAGCGGCAAGGCGACCAAGACCTTCACGCCGGACGAGCTGAAGGCGATCAAGCTGAAGACGCCGGACCAGTACACCATGATCGGCGTGTCGGTGCCGCAGCTCGACATCCCCGCCAAGACCAACGGCACGGCCAAGTACGGCATCGACGTGATGCTGCCGGGCATGGCCTATGGCGCGGTGGTGACGCCGCCGGTGCGCTTCGGCGCCACGGTGAAGTCGGTCGACGACTCGGCTGCGAAGAAGGTGCCGGGCTTCATCAAGGCCGTCACCCTCGACGACAAGACCGGCACCACATCCGGGTGGGTCGTCGCGGTGGCCTCCACCTATACCAACGCCAAGAAGGCAGCTGCGGCGCTGAAGATCGCCTATGACGGCGGTCCCAACGCAAAGCTGTCGAGCGAGTCGCTGCTCGACGAAGCCAAGCGGCTTCAGAAGCTGGAGGATTCCGGCCAGTTCTTCGTCAAGGACGGCGATCCCGCAGCCGCCTTCGGCTCGGCCGCGAAAGTGCTGGAGGCGGAGTACACCACCAGCATCAACATCCACGCGCCGATGGAGCCGATGAACGCCACGGCGGAGTTCAAGGGCGAGATCCTGCACATCTATTCCGGCAACCAGTTCGCGACACGCTCCGGCGCGATCGCGGCGGGTGCAGCCGGAATCGATCCGAAGTTCGTGGTGATGCACCAGATGTGGCTCGGCGGCGGTTTCGGCCGCAGGCTCGATGCCGACATGATGATTCCGGCGGTGCAGGCGGCGAAGGCGATCGGCAAGCCGGTGAAGGTGATCTACACGCGCGAAAACGACATGACGATGGATTTCTCGCGTCCGCTCACCTATCAAAAGGTCAAGGCCGGCGTGGACGGCGACGGCAAGCTCGTCGCGCTCAGCCACGACGTGGTCTCGGCCTGGCCGACTGCGCGCTGGGGAATCCCCGATTTCCTGACGCCCTCGGTCGACAAGAAGGGCCCGCTCGATTCCTTCACGGTGAACGGTGCGGATTTCTTCTACACCGTGCCCAACCATCATGTGCGGGCGATCAAGAACGAGATGGCGCACAACGCAACGCCGTCCGGGCAGCTTCGCTCGGTGGCGCCCGGCTGGACCTTCTGGGCGGTCGAAAGCATGATCGACGAGATCGCGGTTGCGGCCGGCAAGGACCCGGCGCAGTTCCGCATCGCGTTGCTCGACGGCAAGGGCAAGAACGACGGCGGCGCGCAGCGCTTACGCAACACGCTGCTCGCCGCGATGGGGCTGTCCGGCTACGGCACCAGGCAACTGCCGAAAGGCGAAGGCATGGGCGTCGCCTGCGTGTCGTCGCAGGAACGCGCGACCGCGAGCTGGACGGCGTGTGTCGCCCATGTCGCGGTGGCGCCCTCGGGCGAGGTGACCGTGAAGAAGCTCACGGTCGCAACCGACGTCGGCACCCAGGTGCATCCCGACAACATCCGTGCCCAGGTCGAGGGCGCGGCGCTGTGGGGCCTGTCGCTGGCGATGTACGAGAAGGCGACGCTGAAGGACGGTGGCATCGAGCAGACCAATTTCGACAGCTACACGCCCTTGCGCATGAGCCAGGTGCCCGAGGTCGCGATCGCCGTGATCGCCAATGGCGAGAAGGCCACCGGCGTCGGCGAGCCAGCGGTGACGGTGGTCGCGCCTGCCATCGGCAACGCCATCTTCAACGCCTCCGGCGCCCGCGTGCGGGCCTTGCCGATCACGGCCGAAGCCGTGAAGGGTGCGATGAAGGCGTGAGGCTGGTTGCGATTGCTGAATAAGATGATCCGCCGGGGGGCCAACCTCCGGCGGATTTGTTTTGGGGGCCGCCTCCACAATCTCACTGTCATGCGCCGCGAAGGCGGGGCATCCAGTACGCCGCGGCTTCTCGGTTCTAGCCGCGCCGTCTCGGAGTACTGGATCGCCCGGTCAAGCCGGGGCGATGACGGCGGCGGGCGGGGCGGACAGCGCCCTAAATTCCCCTTTGTCATCAATGGCCGTTCTACTGTGCATGGGGTTGTTTTCGCCATTTTTGACTGGAACCGCTGCGCGCGGCGGGATCCGTAAAATTGCGCGTAATTCCGCAGGGTTCCATTGAGCACGCCTCTTAAGGGCCGGAGAACCTGATCCGGCTTAGGCTGACGCACCTCAGTCCCGTGCTCTTCCGTTGCTCTTCTTCCGTTGCTCTTGGGGAAGCCATGAACGCCTCAGCCAAACCAGCCGCCAAACGCCGGCTTCTGCTCGCCTCCGATCGGAGCGACGAGAGCAGTGAGCTCGCCAGCATTTTGAAGGCCGTGGGCGACGTCGCGACGGTGACGACCCAGGAGATCCCCGAGACGCCCGCGCGCGATCTCTCCGGTCTCGTGGTCGACATCAACCTGCGCTCGCCCGAGAGCGTGCAGCGGGTTCGCAACAAGCTGCGCGGCGACGCCTATCGTGCGATGCCGCGGCTGTTCGTGCTTGCGGACGCCTTGCATCACGGCACCATGCAGGCCTGGGCGCTCGGCGCGACCGACACCATCTCGCGGCCGCTTCAGCCCGACGCCATTCTCCAGCGCATCCGCGCCGCCTTCCCCGATACCGCCACCTATGATGCTACCGATCGCGGCAAGACGCTCAACCGCGGCGTCGAGGCGGCGCATGCGGTGCTGAAGAAGATGTTCGAGAAGCTGCCGCTCGGCGTGCCGCTGACCTTCGACGACGTCATCGCGGCCGAGAGCAAGATCCTGAAGGCGATCAAGCACTCCTCGCTGCGCGAGTGGCTTACCACCGTCGGCTGCCACCATGTCGGCAGCTATCGTCACTGCCTGTTCGTCACCGGCTTTGCGGTCTCCTTCTCGCAGCATCTGGGCATGCGCGAGGACGATCAGCGCCGGCTGACCCGCGCTGCGCTGCTGCACGACGTCGGCAAGGCCTTCGTTCCGTCTGTGCTGCTGGACAAGCCGGGCAAGCTCACCGACGAGGAGATGGCAGAGGTCCGCCAGCATCCGCGCCGGGGCTACGACGCGCTCGCAGCGCAAGGCGGTTTCCCGCCGGAGATGTTGGATGTGGTGCTGCACCACCACGAATTCCTCGACGGCAGCGGCTATCCCAACGGGCTGTCGTCGAACCAGATCAGCGACATCGTGCGGCTCACCACCATCGTCGACATCTACGCCGCATTGGTGGAGAAGCGCGCCTACCGCATGCCCTTCACCCACTCCCGCGCCTTCTCGATGATGGAAGGCATGGGCGGCAAGCTCGATCAGCAGCTGTTGCAGGCGTTCCGCCCGGTGGCGCTGGGATCGTTTTGACGACGGTGCCGTAGGGTGGGTTAGCGCGCGTAACCCACCACTTCTGTCTCCGCGGATACCAAAGAGGTGGGTTACGCCTTCGGCTAACCCACCCTACAAGATCACCCCACCATCTTCCTTAGCTCCGCCTTCGCCACCTTCTCCAGCGTCGAGCGCGGCATGTCGTCGACGAGGTGGATCTCGCGCGGCAGCTTGAAGTCGGCGAGGCCCTTGCGGCAGGCGGCCATCACGGCGTCGTGCAGATCGGGCGGCGCGCCGGCGACGCCGCCATGCGGGATGATGAAGACCACCGGCACCTCGTCCAGCATCGGATGTTTCTTGGCGACCACTGCCGCCTCGCGCACGCCGGGGACGAGCGCGATCACCTGCTCGATCTCGGAGGCCGCGACGTTCTCGCCGCCGACCTTCAGCATGTCCTTGGCGCGGTCGCCGAACCTCAGGTAGCCGTTCTCCAGCCGCGTGATGCGGTCGCCGGTGACGAAGAAACCGTGCGCGTCAAAACTCTCGCGCGTCGCCGTTTCGTTGTGCAGATATTCGGCGAACAGCGACAGGCCGGCAATGCCCTTGATCGAAAGGTTGCCGGTGTCGCCGACCTCGGTCGGCCGTCCGTCGTCGTCGGTGATGCGGATCTGATATTCCGGCGCCGCGCGGCCGATCGACATCGGAATGTTGGGCTGGTCGACCTCGCCGACGATGCCGTGGGTGATGGTCTCGGTCATGCCCCACCAGCCGATGATCTTGACGCCGAAGGCGGCGAAGGCCGGCGGCTCGTTGATCGCGGTGCCCCACAGGCGGAATTTGTGGTCTGTCGGGATCTCCTGCTCGAGCAGCGCCTTCATGCAGAAGGGGATGGTCGAGGTCCAGGTCGAGCCGTGCTCGCGCGCCGTGCGCCAGAACCGGCTCGCCGAGAAGCGCGGCTGGATCACGCAGGATGCGCCGACCCACAGCGTCGCCAGCATGGAATAGGCCAGCGCATTGGTGTGGAACAGCGGCAGATAGGTCTGGTGCACGTCGCCCGCGTGAAGGTCCTCATGCGCGGCGTTGATCTTGGCGCCCCACAGCGCGTTGGCATGGGTCCACAGCACCGCCTTCGGGCGCGATGTCGTGCCCGAAGTGTATTGCACGCTGCACGGCGCGAGCGGATCGGCCGCGCGCCTGGGACGGTCCGCGCTGTCGGCAAACAGCGCCTCGAAACTGTCGCCGCGTGAAACCGCTTGCGCAGGCGCCGCGCCCGCGTCATGCGACGTCACCGCCATCCAGCGCAGATTGCGGCAGTGTCTGGCGATGGTCTCCGCATAGGCCGGCTGCGTGATCGCGGCGACGGCGCCGCAATGATCCGCGAAATATTCCATCTCGGCCGGCGCCGAGCGGGTGTTGGTGGTCACCGCGATGGCGCCGAGTTCGACGCAGGCAAACCAGGCGAGCATCGCCTCGATGCAATTGTCCAGGTGAATGAGCACATATTCGCCGGGCCTGACGCCGCGCTTGGCCAGCCCCGCGGCCAGCGCGCCGACCCGCTCGTGAAACTCGCCATAGCTCCAATGCCGCGCCGGCGCATCGAACGGCGCCCAGATCAGGAACGGATGCGAGCTGCGGACCTCGGCGCGCATCCTGAGCAGCCAGGGCACGTCGAGCCCTGCGAACGGGCCGACGATTCCGGCCGGTGCTTGCGAATTCGGCATGTGTCCTCCCGTGCAGCCTGTTCTTGAGGGCGGCTGCTTAAGTTGCCGGGAGTCTTTTTGCCATTGGATGGCGCGGGGAGCAAATGTCTGCCTTGTCATTCCGGGGCAGCCCGCAGGGCTGAACCCGGAATCTCGAGATTCTCAGGTGCGCAACCGCGCACCATAGTTCGGTGCTGACGCACCGCCCCGGAATGACGAATACTAATCAGCGCGCCTCAATCCTCGTACGACGAAATCTCGATCAGGCTGCCGTCGGGATCCCTGCAATAGACCGAGCGCAGCGTGCCGCGGGCGCCCTGCTTGGGAACCGGGCCTTCCTCGATCGCGACGCCGTGTGCCTTCAAATGCGCCACCACCTCGTCGGGCGATGCGGAGGTGAGGAAGCACAGATCCTCGCTGCCGGCAGTCTGGTGCTCGGCGGTGAACCACTCCACCTTGTCGGCATCGCGCGGCCGGACGTTGATCTTCTGGTTACCGAATTGCAACGAAGTCCGCGGCGCTTTGCCGCCGCCGGGCTCGAACACCTTGACTTCCATGCCGAGGATCTTGCGATACCACTCGCAGGTCACCGCGACGTCGGCGACGTTGATCACGAGGTGATCGAGGGCTTCGACCTTGACCGGCATGCCTAATCCTTTCGTCGCCATGTGAGTTGCGCACTTTCCGCGTGCTGCGGGCTTTGTTACAACGCCGCTGACGACGCTTTCAAGATATCTGGCTTTCAAGAACAACACGTTGGGAGAACCCTTGAGATGATCACTCGCCGTACCGCGCTGGGCCTGCTTGCCGCCACTCCTCTTGCAGCCAGCCCGCTGTCGAAGGCGCTTGCCGCCGACTATCCGGCTCGCCCGGTGAAATGGGTGGTCGGCTATCCGCCGGGCGGGGCCACCGACATCCTGGCGCGGCTGATCGGCCAGCGGCTGTCGGAAAAGTTCGGCCAGCAATTCGTGATCGAGAACAAGCCGGGCGCCGGCAACAATATCGGCACCGAATCCGTCATCAATGCCGAGCCCGACGGCTACACGCTGCAACTGGTCAATCCGGCCAACTACATCAACGCAACGCTCTACGCCAACCTCAAGTTCAACTTCGTGCGCGACATCGCGCCGGTGGCCTCGTTCCAGCGCGTGCCGAACGTGATGACGGTCAACAAGGACGTGCCGGCCAAGACCGTCGCCGAGTTCATCGAATACGTGAAGGCCAATCCCGGCAAGGTCAACATGGCCTCCTCGGGCAACGGCACCTCGGTGCATCTGTCCGGCGAGATGTTCATGGCGATGACCGGCTGCAAGATGCAGCACGTGCCCTATCGCGGTGCCGCGCCGGCGATCACCGACATGCTCGGCGGCCAGGTGCAGGTGATCTTCGACAACATGCCCTCGATCATCCAGCATATCCGCTCCGGCAGCTTGCGCGCGCTCGGCGTCACCACGGCGGAGCGCTCGGCGCAGCTGCCCGACGTGCCGACGATCGGCGAGACCGTGAAGGACTACGAGGCCAGCGCGCTGTTCGGCATGGGTGCGCCGAAGAACACGCCGAAGGAGATCATCGCCAAGCTCAACAACGAGATCAACACGCTGATGAAGGAGCCGGACATGACCAAGCGCCTGGTCGAGCTCGGCGGCGAGCCGCGGGTGCAGACCCCCGAGGCCTTCGGCGAGGAGATCAAGGCCGAGACCGAGAAGTGGAAGAAGGTCGTCGAGTTCGCCGGCCTCAAGGTCGAGTAGCGAACTTGTGATTGGCCAGAATCCAGCCCTGCCGCAAGGCAGGGCTTTTTTCTTTGTGCCTTGCCCCGTCAGTCCGGAATAAAACGGCGCGGCGAAACCTGATGATAGATGGCGCCGTATCTCGCGCCGTGAACAGAGGAGTTGGGATCATGCGCAAGATGCAATGGGCGCTGCTGGCGCTCGGCGCGAYGGTCCTTGCCGGTTTCGTCGACGCCACTCCCGCGGCGGCGCGCGACTATCCCTGGTGCGCCCAGGGCGGGGAATACGACTATCCCGGCGAATGCGCCTACAGCACCTATGAACAATGCCTGGCCAGCGTCTCGGGCCGGCTGCTGTACTGCGGCCCCAATCCGCTGGTCGCTTATGGCCAGATGCAGCAGCCGCGGCCGCCGGCGCGATCCAAACGGCGCGTCAATCCGTACTGAATCCCGACGGGTTGATGGTGCCTTTCGTTGCGTGGCGAGGGTGCGATCGCGTCGATTCCAGGGTGTCGCGCTGGAATAAACAGGCCTCCCGGAACCTCACTCTATGCGAGGCGCGCGTTCACGCGGTAAGCACGGGAGGTCAGGTCATGCGCAAAACGCAATTGGCGCTCGGCGTCATAATCCTTGCCGGGGTCGCCGGTACGTGCCCGGCGCAGGCGGATTCTCCCTGGTGCATCGCTGATTCCGAATTTGGCTATCCCGGCGACTGCTCCTATCAAACCCGTGAGCAGTGCCTCTTTAGCGTGTCAGGCCGCAAGGGATATTGCCTGGAGAATCCTCGCTTCATCCTGAGAAGCTCGCCGCAACAGCCGGCGCCACGCGGGCGGCGCGGTTCGCTGTACTAGCCGCACCGGGTTCCCGCTTGACGCTTTCAGCTTTGCGCCTATACTAAACCACATGGTTAAGTATCAGGACGAGACGCTGGACCGGACTTTTGCGGCGCTGTCCGATCCGACCAGGCGTGCACTGCTTGCGCGCCTCGGCGGAAAGGACAGCCTGTCGGTGAGCGAGCTGGCCGCGCCGTTTTCGATCTCGCTGCCGGCGATCATGAAGCATCTCGACGTTTTGACGGATGCAGGCCTGATCGTGCGGGAGAAGACCGGGCGCACCGTCTCCTGCCGGCTCACCGCGCAGCCGATGGAGCAGGCGATGAACTGGCTCAATCGCTACGCGCAGTTCTGGTCCGACAATCTCGATCGCCTCGCCGCCTTTGTGGAGGACGACCCATGGCCAACGCAGCCGTCAACGCCGATCCCCGTACAATCGAACGTCCAAGCCTCACGCTCACGCGCCGGCTCCGCGCGCGGCCGGAAAAAGTCTATGCCGCCTGGACGCAAGCCGAGCAGCTGATGCGATGGTTCGGCCCGCCGAACATGAAGCCGGCCACGCTCGACGCCGAGCTCGACGTCCGCGCCGGCGGCCGCTACCGCATCAGCTTCGTCAGCGACGACGGCGAATATTTCGAGGCCGGCGGCACCTATCGCGAGGTCGTGCCGAACGAGCTCTTGGTGTTCAGCTGGGCCTGGCACTCGACGCCGGAGCGCGAATCGCTGGTCACGATCTCGCTGAAGCCCGACGGCGCCGGCACCTTGATGATCTTTCATCACGCCCAGTTCTTCGACGAGACCGCACGCGACAACCATCAGCGCGGCTGGAGCTCGTTCTTCGACAAGCTCGACGTCTTCGTCGCCTGATCCCTGTCAAAAGGAGGATATCATGCAACACCATCAGATCGTCTCGCGCGAGCAATGGATCGCTGCCCGCAAGGCCCATCTCGCGCACGAGAAGGAGTTGACGGAGGCGCGCGAGCGGCTCGCCGAGGAGCGCCGCGCATTGCCCTGGGTCAAGGTCGACAAGACCTACGTCTTCGACGGGCCGAACGGCAAGGTGACGCTTAGCGAGCTGTTCAAGGGACGCCCGCAGCTCGTGGTGCAGCACGTGATGTTTGCGCCGGACTGGGACGCCGCGTGCAAGAGCTGCTCGTTCTGGGCCGATGGTTTTGAGCGCATGGTGCCGCATCTGGCCGCGCGCGACACCACCATGGTCGCGGTGTCGCTGGCGCCGGTCGCCAAGCTCGAGGCCTTCAAGACGCGGATGGGCTGGAGCTTCGACTGGGTCTCCTCGGGGAGCAACGGCTTCAACCGGGATTACGGCGTGACGTTCTCGCCCGAGCAGATCGCCACGGGCAAGCCGCTGTACAATTTCGATACCACGCCGATCTACGGCCCCGAGCTGCCCGGCATCAGCGTGTTCTACCGCAACGAGGCCGGCGAGGTCTTTCACACCTACTCATGCTTCGCCCGCGGCCTCGACATGATGAACACCGCCTATCAGTATCTCGACCTCACCCCGCTCGGGCGTCACGAGGAGGGGCTGCCCTATCCGATGGATTGGGTGCGGCTGCGTGACCAATACGAGCCGCAGGCGAAGGGGGCGTGCTGTCACGGGTGAGGGGCGACATAGGACTACGCAGCCTGCGCCTCCGCTGGGCTCATTCCCTCGCCGTCATCCTGAGGTGCTCGTCCTGCGGTGCACCGCAGGACGAGCCTCGAAGGGCGACGGCCCGGCTGCATCCCGGCCGTTCATCCTTCGAGGCTCCCGGCGCGATGCCTGGCATCGCGCCGCTCGCACCTCAGGATGACGGGGCTGGTTGTTTTGGCAGTCTCACCGCTTCGCGTCCGCCTGCTCCGTGCCGGTGCACGAGATCAGCATCGTATAGGCACGCGCGTTGCCGGCGATGTCGGTGGTCTTGAGCTCGCCCTTCGGCTCAGCGGTCTGGTAGGGCACCACGCTGTTGTCGAGGAAGTCGCGCAGTGCGCCGGTCTTGATGGCGAAGTTGATGTTTTCGGTGAGCTGTCCGGTGACCTTGATCATGCTGAGAGCGTTGAGCTTGGCCACGACGACGCCTGCCACCTGACCGGACATATCGAACAGCGGGCCACCGCTATTGCCCGGCTGAACCGCCGCGCTGATCTGGAGACGTCCGGTGTGGTTGCGGTAGCCGCTCAGTGAGCTCACGATGCCCGTGGTCACGGTCAGGTCCGAGGTGAGAAAACCGTGCAAGGGAAAGCCGATGGCCACCACGGAATCGCCGGAATGCATCGAGCGGTCACGGATCCTCGCAAAATCCCTGAACGTGGCCGTCGTCGGCGCTTGCAGCAGCGCGAGATCATTGGTCGCATCGCTGGAGACGACCCGCAGCACCATCACGGCTTCACCGGCGAGATTGCCTTTGATGTCCCCGACGCAGCCTTCGATCACATGTTGATTGGTGACGATGTGCCCGTTGGGGCTGACTACGAAACCGGTGCCGGTGAAGGTTCCGGTCCGTCCCGGTTTGGTGGCAGGAGGCGTGCCTTGCTTCTCCGCCGTCGCGGCCGGCTTCGCCGCTCCCTTTGTAAAGTCGCCGGCCTTGTCGAGCCCGTCGGCTTTCACCCTGGTCACGCAATTGGCCAATGCGGCGATCACCGGCCCGGTCGAGGTCAGATCGAAATTCAGAACGGCGCGGCCGGCCGTCGCCACCATCAGGCTCGCCTTCTGAAACGTACGCACGACAGTGAGCGGCATGATGGCCGTGAGCATGTTGGGCTGGTACGCCGTGGCGAACAGCCTGGCTTGCTCCTGCCCGTCAAAGGTCACGTCGATCGCGGCGTTCTCGCCCTTGTTGAAGTGGTAGCTGGGACTCGCAAAGGCGAGCGACCATGTGCCGGCGGCATTTTGGCTCACGACGAGGATGATGCCGTTCGCATAAGGCGTCGTCGCCGCGCAATGGGAGAAGGCGCCCGTCTCGTCATTGCTGAAGGCGCCGCCGATCCAGTTGCCGACATTGACGCTGCCGAATGGTCCTTTCGCATGCGCGATGCCGGCAACGATCACCTGCAACAGAGCTGCAACGACAAATGACTTAAGCCACATACCTGCCCCCGAAATGCTTTTGGATGCATCTTATCTGTGGGAGCGGGGGGCGTGCAACCGGCAGTTGTTGATCCGGATCGGGTCTCCTTCGAGCGACTTTCGCGCTTGCCTTTACTTTGCGACGCGATATACTTTGCAATACAAAGTAACCGGGCAGATGTTCCCGGATCGCTTGGGTGGAGCGAGGGTCTGGCGTTGCAGATGCGCGATCTCGACAAGGCACTGGCCGACATCGTGGCGATCCGCAGCCAGATCGCGGCCGGCACCGCGTTCCGCGGCTACGGCCCGGCGACGATGGCTGCGACCGGCGCGATCGCGCTCGTGACCGCGATGCTGCAATTCTGGCTGCTTGGCGATCCCACCAGCGAGCCGCTCGGCTTCTTTTTCGGCTGGTTCATTGCCGCTGCCCTTTCCGGCCTGATCATCGGGATCGAGATGCGCGCGCGCTCGCGCCGCCATCATTCGGGCCTCGCCGACGCCATGATCCACCAGGCGGTCGAGCAGTTCCTCCCCGCAGGCGTCGCAGGCGTCCTGCTCGCGGTGGTGATGTGGAAGTTCGCGGCCGAAACGCTGTGGCTCCTGCCCGGCCTGTGGCAGATCCTGGTGTCGCTCGGCATTTTCGCCTCCGTGCGCTCGCTGCCGCGCACCGTCGCGCTCGCGGGCGCCTGGTACTTCGTTTCGGGCTTTGCTGTGGTGGTGCTGGCGAGCGGGACCCATACGCTGTCGCCATGGACCATGGGCCTGCCCTTCGCGATCGGCCAGTCGATGATGGCGGCCATCCTTTATTTTGCGTCCGGAGACCATGATGCCGAAGACTGACAGCGCGCCCTTTTCCTATGAAGGGCTCGATCGCGTGATTCACGAGAAGGCGAGGCTCGGGCTTCTGACCTCGCTGATGGCGCATCCCAAGGGTCTGGCGTTCGCCGATCTCAAGCAGCTCTGCGGCCTCACTGACGGCAATCTCAGCCGGCATCTCGCCGTGCTTCAGGAGGCCGGCCTCGTCGAGGTGACCAAGGGCTATGAAGGCAATCGCCCGCACACCACCTGCCGCCTGACCAAGGCCGGCCGCCGCCGCTTCCTCGACTATCTCGCCGTGCTCGAGCGCCTGGTGCGCGACGCCGCCAGGGCCGCCGGCCGCGAGGCGCCGCCGCTCGGCCGCCTCAATATCATCTCGACCTGATCCCCTATTTTGACCGGAGACTTTGCAATGCAAAGTGACGTCACGTCCCAGAACGAGAAGCTTCATGTCGGCATCATCATGGACGGCAACGGAAGGTGGGCGACGCGCCGCGGCCTGTCGCGCGTGCGCGGCCACGAAGCCGGCGTCGAGGCGATCCGTCGCATCGTCGAGATCGCGCCCAAGCAGGGCATCGGCACGCTGACGCTCTACGCCTTCTCCGCCGACAATTGGCGCCGGCCCAAGGCCGAGGTCGCCGCGCTGATGACGCTATTGCGCTTCTACCTCGGCAACGAGGTGCAGAGTCTGGTGAAGAACGGCGTGCGCCTCACCGTGATCGGCCGCCGCGACCGCCTCCCCGACGGCATCGCCACGGCGATCGCGCGCGCGGAGGACGCCACCGCACACGGCAGGACGCTGCATCTGCGCATCGCCGTCGACTATTCCGCGCGCGACGCCATCCTCAATGCGGCTGCGAAGGCGGCGGCGCTGACCAACCTCACCCGCGAGGCGTTCTCGCAGCTCGTCACCGGCGAGGCCGGCTTGCGCGACGTCGATCTCATCATCCGCACCAGCGGCGAGAAGCGGCTGTCGGATTTCCTGCTGTGGGAAGGCGCCTATGCCGAGCTGCACTTCACCGAGCGGATGTGGCCCGAATTCGAGGCGAGCGACCTTGCGGAGGCGCTCGCATCATTCCACGGTCGCGAGCGTCGTTTCGGCGGCCTTCAGGCGATCATCCCGGAGGAGGTGCCTTCACTCTCCCGGGTGTGACGCCCGGCACGGAGAGGCGATCTGTTCGCTTGCGGCCGCATCAGGCACGAAACCCGCTGCATATTCCCACGGATCGTGCTCTAATGTCCTCTCGTGACGGGAGCTTTCGCAAGATGCGCGCAGTTCTGGATTATTGCACCGGCGGAACGGAGCGGCAGGTCACGGCCGGCACGCTCGTCGTCACCGAGGGCGGCACCACCGGCCATCTCTATGTGCTGATGCAAGGCAAGCTCGAGGTGCTGAAGGGCGAGATGGTGGTCGCGACCGTCACCGAGCCCGGCGCGGTGCTCGGTGAAATGTCGGTGCTGCTGGGACAGCCGCACACCGCGACAGTGCGGGCCTGCTCCGACGCGGTCATTTACGAATTCGAGGATGCAGCCTCGTTCCTCAAGCAGGAGCCCGGGGTCGCGCTGCTGATCGCAAAGCTGCTGGCGCAGCGGCTCAATGTCGCCAACACCTATCTCGCCGATCTCAAGCGCCAATATGCCGGACACGGCACCCATCTCGCGATGGTCGGCGACGTGCTCCAGAGCATGATCAACCTGCCGCCGCTTGAGGTCTCGCCAGGCTCGGATCGGCAATCCGATCCAAGGATGTAAGCCAGTCCGACGCAGCCTCGACCGGGAGCGCGGAGTTGGGAAGGCGTACCGGATCTGTCGATCAGTCACCGGTTGATCCTTGCAGGATTCCGCGGTCGGCCAGGGCCTTGGCAAGTTGCTCGGTGTAGATGATCCGGCTCCATCGGTGCAAATGCGCCGGATAACGCGCGTACAGGATATCCAGCATGACGTCCGGGGTATCCAGGAACTGCGATCGTTCGAGGCCCAGGAGGGCGGCAATCCTTTCACCTGCCTCGACGTGAAAGCTCTGCGGGCCGCCTTGGGCATTGAGAGAATTGACCGGCGCGATCACAAGGTAGACCTGCGAGCGGTCAAGCTTCGAAAGCGTTGCCGACAGGGAGCCTAGCGCCTTCTCGAATTCCGCGTTGATCACGAACGGCTTCGTCTTGGGGGTCGGCTTGAAGGGAACGTGCCCTTCCAGGGTGGCTCGGAAAGCCTGCAGCGAGGGAATGTCGAGCATTCGATTGGGATCGATCGCGCTGCCGTGCTCGCTCCAAATGGTCGAAATGAACTGGTCCTTGCCGCCATAATACACGCCATACGCGCCTGGAAGCGGATTGTAGACGGCTCGCTCCATCAGCAGCCGAATGTATTCGGCACCGCCGGCTGGAAACGTCAGGCTCGAAGGAACTTCGAAGCGGTCGGTCCTGATGAAACCCGGCCACTCGTTCCAACTTGGATCGCGCTCGTACTGGATTGGATTGAACACCAGGACCAGCTTCCTGGGTTGGCGCCCCCGCGCGATCATCTTGTCGAGCATGGCGGCATAACCATCCGGGCCGACAAAGCCGATCGTGCAGAACGACTCGACATCGGATCCCGGAAACGCGTGCATCAGGGTCGGGACATGAATCCCCAACAGACAAGAGCTGTCGCCGAGGAAGGCAAGATCAGCCGCGGGCAGTCGCTCCGCACGTCTGATCTGTTCCAGGACGATGTAGGTTTCGATGCCGCGAGACCATTGATGGTTGCTCTGCTGATAAATGTAATGTGCGATTCCGAGGATGAGAGCCGCCAATGCGGCAACCGGAACGAATCGACTGGCAACCTTTTGAATTGCGTCGGTCAATGGCCACTTTGCAATCGCCTGGATCGTGCGCTCGAGAAGCATGACCTAGAACTGAAAATAGATGAAGGTTGCGTTGACGTGCCCGGAGGCTGCGATCGTCACAGCCGCCAGCGCTGCGAATAGCGGGTACCTCACCCACACGGGCCGCTGGAGCAGAAAATAGTCCCCGCGCGATTGAAGCTGCCACTCCAGCAGCAACAGCGGCACGGACAAAGTCAGAATGGCGACTACGATGGCGCTGTGTACGGGCGCCCATTCCCAGTTCCTGAGCGCGCCCAGCATGCCCGCCAGCAAATCCCAATTGACCGCGCGAAACAGGAACCAGCCGATGAACACGACCAGCATGGTGAGCACCCAGCTTGCACTTCGCGCCGCTTTCGAAGTGGGCTCGCCTCCGCGCGACACCATCCGCCAGATCGCAAGCGCCAGGCCGTGAAGCAGTCCCCAAAGAACGAACGTCCACGACGCGCCGTGCCAGAGGCCTCCCAGCGCCATCGTCAACAGCAGATTCCGGTTCGTGATCGCTTCGCCGCGACGGTTCCCGCCGAGCGGAATGTACAAATAGTCGCGTAGCCAGGTGCTGAGACTGATGTGCCAGCGGCGCCAGAATTCGCTGATGGATGTCGACCAATAAGGGTAGCGGAAATTCCACGTCAATTCGAAGCCGAACAGCAGCGCGACGCCTTTGGCGATGAGACTGTATCCGTTGAAGTCGGCATAGATCTGGATACCGAATGCGATCGTGGCAAGCAGCACCGACCAGCCAAAGGGCTGATCCGAAACGAAGAGCGTGTCGACGATCGGCGCCAGACTATCCGCCACCACCACTTTCATGGCATAGCCGTAGATCAGCAGCCAGAGTGCGCGATCGGCATGATCAGACGTGAATCGCCGCGGCATCGAAAATTGATCCAGGAGATTGCTGGCTCTTTCGATCGGCCCCGCCACGAGTTGCGGAAAGAATGCCTTGAAGGCGAAAAACTTGACGAGGTTTGTCTCAGCGGCGTGCTTGCCGCGATAAACGTCCACCACGTATGCGATGCCCTGGAACGTGATGAAGGAAATTCCCAGCGGCAGGATAATGCGTAACGTCGGCAGATGGGGATTTAGACCCGCGCGGTGAGCGATCGCCCCGAAGGAATCGACAAAGAAATTGAAGTACTTGAATATCGCAAGAGCGGCGATTGCGGTCGCGACGGCGAAAAAGACCAGGAGATTCCGAACCTTCTCGCGAACGCTCGCGGCGATCAGAATTGCCGCAGCATAGTTGACGATGGAAATTCCGATCAGCAGGGACAGAAAACGCCAGTCCCACCAGCCGTAAAATACGTAGCTGGCTGCGAGTATGATGAAATTCTGGACCGCGAGCCTCGACGTGGCGTGGTAAAGCAGGAACGTCACGACGACGAGACCAAGGAACGGCACGGAAACGAAGGACATTGCAGGAGGCCGCTCTGGTTTACAAAGTGACCGCGACGCCGCTCAACATCCAGCTCAGTCTGGATAACGACACGGTCGAGAACTGCGGCTACGATTGATGCGGTGCGACCGGGTGTCCCGCGATGTCATGCGGGGACCAGGTGGCAGACTGTTCGTCAGCCATGACGCATCCGAGCCTGGCATCGGATCGGGAATTGGCGCCGGAGCTGCGTCTTCAATCGCCGCAGGGCGACAGGACGGGCCCGACGAGCACAGCAATTTGCATTTTATACCCCTATTGGTTTTATGGGTATCAAACCGCAACTTGGAGGAGAAATCAACAGGAACTCATAGACCCGCCCGCCCTTCGGACGGCCGCGTCAGCGGCGGAGCATCCGGCAACGGCGGATCGGCAATCCGATCCAGGGATGTAAGCCAGTCCGGCGCAGCCTCGACCGGGAGCGCGGGCCGCTTCAGCGGCGCGTCGAGATCGATCCACTGTGCTTCGCCCGCCGCCAGCCAGAACGCCTTGTTCGCATCGAGGTCCAGCACGATATGCGTCGGCGGACGGCCGTGCTGCAGTCCGGCGTTGAACACCCAGGTCGGGCCGAGCCGGTCGAACCACGAGCCGTCGGGGATGAAGGGTGACTGATGCACGTGGCCGGAGATCACCATCGCCGGCTGATACTGCATGATCCATTGCACCAGCTCGACATCGCCGAAGAAGCGCTTGCCGCCCCAGCTCGTCGGCGAGTCTGCCGGCGGCGCATGATGCGCCCAGATCCATCGCTGCGGCCGGTTGACGGACGCATCGCGCAGCTGGTCGACGAGGCGCTGCTTGACCAACGGTCCGTCCCACCACGGGCACACCGTGAACAGCGTGTCGCCGATCGACAGGCTGTCGCCGTCGCAGGCAACGCCAAGCTCGCGGACCTCCGAGATCCAGCGCGAGATCTTCTCGCCCTCCGGATTGCGCTCGTCGAGGTCGTGATTGCCGGAGCAGAGAATGACCTTGGTCTGCGCGGCGAGCAACGCGAGGTACTTCTTCACCACCACGATCTGGGCGCGAAAATCCACCATGGAGCCGATGTCGAGCGCATCGCCGGCAAAGATCACGAGGTCGAACTGCGGCGCGGCGCTGACCAGCCAGTCGAGCTGCGGCAGCGAATAGTGCAGGTCGGCCACGACCAGGCAACGCATAGAAAATCCGTGTATGAGACGTTGAAAATATTTGGGAATTGCAAAACGTCATCAAGCAAGAAGCAGTCCAGCATGGTCGCTTCTTCTGGTCAATCGGACGCGGCAAGCATGCTCCGGCGCCTTGGCGCGCGCAAGGGGCGGGGCGTCGCAGGGCTGGACCGGATCATCGAATTCTGGTGTCGTGGCGCGCCTTCAACGCGGGTGATCGCATGACCTCCTTCAAGACCATTCGCGCCCGCGCCGAAAAGCGCAAGGGCGGGCCGAAGGCGCTGGACAGTCTGATGCCGGCAAAGCCCGACCTGAAGCGGCTGGCCAGGCTCGGCGACGATCGCATCCTTGCCGAGATGACCAAGCGGGTGTTTTGCGCGGGCTTCGCCTGGAGCGTGATCGATTCGAAGTGGGACGGCTTCGAGGACGCCTTCCTGCGCTTCCAGCCGGCCAAGCTCAGCTTCCAGCCCGAAGATTATTGGGAAGGCCTGCTGCGCGATGTCCGCATCGTGCGCAACGGCGCCAAGATCATGTCGGTGCGCGACAACGCCGCCTTCGTGCAGGCCATCGCCAAGGAGCACGGCAGCTTCGGCAAGTTTCTGGCGAAGTGGCCCTCGTCCGACGAGATCGGCCTGCTTGACCTGCTCGTCAAGCGCGGCAGCCGTCTTGGCGGCAACACCGGCCAGATGCTGCTGCGCTTCGTCGGCTGGGACGGTTTCGTCGCGTCCAGGGATGTCGTCGCCTGCCTGCGCGATGCTGGTCTCGACATCGCCGAGGAGGTCAAGTCGAAGGGCGATCTCGCCAAGGTGCAGGCGCAGTTCAACGCCTGGGCCGAGGAGACCGGTCTGCCCTACACGCATCTGTCGCGGATCTGCGCGCTCTCGGTCGGCGAGAACCGGAGCGAATAGGATCTGCCGCGCCCTCGCGCGCGTCCTTGCCGCCGTGTTGATTTTCGCCACGAATGTCAAGTAGGCCGCGTGCGTGCGGCCGTGGCGGCAGGCATTCCGCCGCTGGCGGTGACGCGATCGGGAGGAGGCCCCATGGCAGGAGCATTGGAAGGCAAGGTTGCCGTCGTGACGGGGGCCGCGTCGGGCATCGGGCTGGCCAGCACCGAGGCGATGCTGGCCGCGGGCGCGCGCGTGGTGATGGTCGACCGCGACGCTGCGGCGCTGAAGGCGCTCTGCGACAGGCACGGCGAAGCGGTGATCCCGCTCGTCGTCGATCTGCTCGACCCCAAGGACTGCGCGACGCTGCTGCCAAAGGTTCTGGAGACAGCGGGCCAGCTCGACATCCTGCATGCGAACGCGGGAACCTATGTCGGCGGCGACCTGGTCGATGCCGACACCGGGGCGATCGACCGGATGCTGAACTTGAACGTCAACGTCGTGATGAAGAACGTCCACGACGTGCTTCCTCACATGATCGAGCGCCGGACCGGTGACATCATCGTCACGAGCTCCCTGGCGGCGCATTTTCCGACGCCGTGGGAGCCCGTCTATGCGTCGTCCAAATGGGCGATCAATTGCTTTGTCCAGACGGTGCGACGCCAGGTGTTCAAGCACGGCATCCGCGTGGGATCAGTCTCGCCCGGCCCCGTCATCAGCGCATTGCTCGCGGACTGGCCTCTCGAGAAGCTGAAGGCCGCCCGGGAATCGGGAAGCCTGCTGGAGGCCGCCGAGGTGGCCGACGTCGTGATGTTCATGCTGACGCGGCCGCGCGGCACGACGATTCGCGATGTCGTGATGCTGCCCAGCAATTTCGATCTCTAGGTGGCGCGTTGGCGCCGGAGCGCCAAAATGATGTGCACGGTGTGGCGATCGCGCGCCGAAGCAGCGGCGGATGAAACTCGCGATCACGAAATGAATTCTGCCGGAACATTTGTGCGTGGCACCCGTTCGGACGTTGAGCCAGGCGAGAAACGGCGCAGGGAACGCCCGCGCTGGCTCCAACCCATGAAACCCGACACGGCAAAACGGAGCAGCTCATGAAGCTAACGTCCGCACAGGTGAAGCAGACCGTCAATCAACTCGGCGCCCAGGTGCTGCCCGACGAGCATCCCGCCATGCCCCAGCTCAGCAGCATGTTCGGCGAGCACACGTTCTTCGTCGATGAAACGGGACTCAAGGTGCTCGAGCCCACCCCGTCGGCGGGCGCGGAGCGGCAGACCGGCGAGGTCGTCAGTCTCGCCGACTGGAGCGATTCGGAACTGACGCGCCTGACGGCACATGAGCCCGAGCCGACAGGGGTAATCGTGGTGTTCGAGCAGATGAAGCATTGATTGGCGCGGGCCGATCGACCTTTGGCGGTGGCGGGTCTGAAAATCCGCCACGCGCGCAAGGATGTCGCGTTCGCGGAGGGTCTTTCAGTGTGGTTCAAATGCCGAAAGTCAGCTGCGGCTCCGCATCGTCCCCGTCCTGGAGGGACGATAGCGATACCCCCAGCAGCCTGACACGCTTGGGCAGCGGCATCTCGACTTCGAGCAGGCCACAGGCCAGCCGTTCCAGATCGTTCCGGCCTGCGACCGGCGCGGTGACGGACCTGCTGCGCGTGATGATCTCGAAGTCGGCGAATTTGATCTTCAAGGTGACGGTGCGGCCGCGGTTGCCGGTCGTCTCGCAATGGCGCCAGACCTTGTCGACGAGAGGCTTGAGCTCGGCGACCAGCGTGTCGAATTCGTCAAGGTCGGTCGAGAATGTGGTCTCCGCGCCGATCGACTTGCGGATCCGGTTGGCCCGCACCGGCCGCTCGTCGACGCCGCGTGAGATCCAATAATAATACGCGCCCGACTTGCCGAAATTCGCATTCATGAACTCCAGCGTCTGGTTGCGGATGTCGAGACCGGTGAACAGGCCGAGCGCATTCATCTTCGCACTGGTCGCCGGGCCGATCCCATGAAACTTGCCGACGGGCAGCGTCTCGACGAAGGCGGGCCCCATCTCCGGCGAGATCACGAACTGACCGTTGGGCTTGCGATGATCGGAGGCGAGTTTTGCCAGAAACTTGTTGTAGGAGATGCCTGCCGAAGCGTTGAGGCCCGTCTCGGCCTTGATTGTCTCGCGAATCCGCAGCGCGACGTCCCGCGCCAGCGGAATGCCTTGCAGGTTCTCCGTCACGTCGAGATAGGCCTCGTCGAGCGACAGCGGCTCGATGATCGGCGTGTGCTCGGCAAAGATGTCGCGGATCTGCCTGGAGATCGCCTTGTAGATCTCGAACCGCGGCTTGACGAAGATCAGATCAGGACATTGCCGCTTCGCGGTCACCGACGGCATCGCGGAGCGAACGCCGAACTGGCGAGCCTCATAGCTGGCGGCCGCGACGACGCCGCGTTCCGCGGAGCCTCCGACCGCGACCGGCTTTCCGCGCAGCTCCGGATTGTCGCGCTGCTCCACGGACGCATAGAAGGCATCCATGTCGATATGGATGATCTTGCGCACCGGCGAGGTCTCGCCAGTCACCGTGTCGGATTCGCTCATGGCAGGATGATACAATCGGGCGAAGCGAAGCGCGAGGTGATGGATGCTTTTTCGCGCCTTACGCAGCCCGGGCCCCGTTCGCCGGCCTGCTCAATGCGGCCATCTGGCGTTTGAATTGAGGCGTTCAGTCTCGACCAGGTTCAAAGAACAGTCTCAGGCTTGTGAGTGGCGAGCAAGAGCACGCGATCTAATATGAGCCCACGGAGGACAGCCAATGCAATACAGCTCCGAGCTCATTCAGACGATGCGTCAGGCACTGGAGACCGTGATGGCGAGCGTACCGGCCCATCAGTCGGTGTTCGGTCTGAAAGCGGCCGTGGCCGAATGCATCCTGAAGTCTGCCGCACACGGCCAGACGTCGTATGACGGGCTGGTGACCTCCGCCTCCGACCAGATCCAGGCGATCATCTCGATGCTGACGTGAGCGTCTCGCTTGATTTCCGGGGGAGCACCCTCCGGTTCAAGGTCTCACTGAATAGTCATTCGAAATGGCGGTGTCGCCGCCGGCGTAGAAGTCGCGATCTAGATGAGATACTGCGATAGCTCTTCGAACTCGATCGCCGTGAGGCGGCCACTGTTCGCGAGATCCTTTAGTCGTTGGGCGAATTGCGAGGAGGCCGCGATTCGCTCCTCTTGCCCTAACGTGTCGAACCATTCTGCCTCGTCGCCCTCGTAGAGCGGCATATCCGCGACGAGCGGCGTTTTGGCGAGGACATCATGGCTGCCGGCCGGCCGCACTTCGTAGTTATCCAGCCGTCGCCATGCCCCGACCCGGCGTTCGGCCCGAATGCGGAAATCTTCTCGCATCCTCGCCTTGAGCTCGTCCGCTGTATAGCTGCGCCAGCCCAGAGAGCGCATGATCTCTCTCATCCGCTGCGTATGCTCCGTCCTTTCGGTATCGGTCAGGGTGACCGGGTAATCGCCGAATTTGTAGTCAAGATAGTCCTCCCCCTTGTTGCGCAGGCACGCAATCATGTGGTGGAGGCTATCGAACGTGCCGATCTCGCGCGTACCGATGCGCATCCAATCAAGGTGCATGAGCATGCTGTGGGCAATGGCCACAAACTTGTCGTTCGCCAGCGCATCGACGAATGGACGGTATAAGGCGAGCTCACGTTCGAGGCGGTCGGAAGAATCGGCCATCGGCGGTTCGTATTTCAGGTCTTGCGAGACGGCGTCGCCGAAGACGACGTCGTCCGTGCGAATATCGACGTCTCCGATAATCCAGATCTTTTCGCCGCGGCCCTCGCGCCGCCACCAACCCATTCGGTTCTGGACGTTGCCTCGCGTGCCATCGGGCTGCAGCACATCCCGCGCGCGGATCGGGCGTAGGACCTCCCCGAAGCGATTCCAATGGACGACCGCAACTCCATGTCGCGTGCGGCACCCGTTCCTGTTCAGGTCGGTCACAACAGGCGCCCTCGTCTCGGGCGAATAGGAATACCAAGGCGCGTACTTCCGGTCATGTAGGGGACCGCCGACCCATCGCCAAACAAGCTTTGAATACCAGAGGCGCTCGCGCCACACCCGTAGTCTCCGCCAGGGACGTCGTATGACGTAGCGAAGCTGCTCAAGGGGTGTCAGTCTGAACTGTAGAAAGCGCGGATAAGGGTATCTGCGGCTCATGTCGCTTCCACGCTCTGGCGCCGAGGGTGCGGCATCGCTGTCAATTGCGCTGTAGGCGCGCCCGCGGGACGCTTGCGTGGCAGCCGCCACCACGACGAGCAAATCGTGAAATGGCGCACCCGACACGATTCGAACGTGTGACCTTTGCCTTCGGAGGGCAACGCTCTATCCAGCTGAGCTACGGGTGCTAGTCGAGGTTCATTTAGCCGATTGGCGGGGGGTGGGCAACCGCTTCTCGCCGGCCGTTTTCAGGCCGATTTGCGGGCGGCGCGGCCAGGAACCGGCTCCCGGCCGAGGCCTGCGAATTCGGCCAGCAGGCGTTCGGTGCAGATGACGCGGTTGCGACCGAGCCGTTTTGCCGCATAAAGCGCCTCGTCGGCCGCACCGAGCAGCCGATCGGGGCCGCCGTCGCTTTCGCCCGGGATGTGGCTGGTGACGCCGACGCTGAGGGTGACGTGATCACCGGCCCCGACGGCGCCATGGGGGACCCGCAAGGCCATGACGGCACAGCGGATCTCATCGGCGATGGCGCAGGCGTCGTCGCAATTCATGTCCGGCAGGATCAGCGCGAACTCCTCGCCGCCATAGCGGCTGGCGAGGTCGAGCGGGCGCATCGCATGGCGGCTGACGACGGCGGCAACCGCGCGCAGGCATTCGTCCCCGGTTTGATGGCCGTGCCGGTCGTTGAACAGCTTGAAATGATCGACATCGACGAACAGCAGCGCCAGGGGCTTCTGCGTGCGCCGGGCGCGGGCCCATTCCGTCATCAGCACCTGATCGAAGGAACGGCGGTTCGAGAGCCCGGTCAGTCCGTCCTTGGTGGCGAGCTCCTTGAGCGCCGTCTCGGCGCGCTTCTGGTCGGTGAGATCGCGCAGCGTCTCCACCACCGCGATCAGATTGCCGGCCTCGTCGTGGATCGGGCCGGCGTCGATGGCGAGATAGAGCTGGCTGCCGAGCTTCGGCATCACGCACCAGTTCTCTGCGCTGAAGCCGAGCCCGTTATGGCCGCGCGCCGCATATTCCGGATAGAACTCCGGAAGCCGTTCCGGCCGGTCGAGCGCGACCAGGTCGGCGAGGCAAGGCCGCCTGGTCTCGTAGAAGGCCTGCCAGTGTTTCGTGGTGCCGATCACCTCGGAGGCGGCGACGCCGGTCAGCCGCTCGCAGGCCCTGTTCCAGATCACGACGCGGCGCTTCGGGTCGATCACGAAGGTCGGGACGACCAGATGCTGCATCAGCCGCACCGCATAGGAGTCGGCGACGTCGATGGTTTTCGCTGAAGTTTTCCTCGGCTTCGCCATCTCAGGCCACCGCCGCCACCGGTACGGCGCCGCCCGGGCCGAACAGCTTGCGCACCTCGGCGGCCGGCTTCGCGGCGCTGAACAGATAGCCCTGCATCTCCGTGCAGCCGAGGGCGCGCAGCATCTCGCGCTGGGCCTCGGTCTCGACGCCCTCGGCGACCGTGGTCATGTTGCTGGCGGCCGCGATCTTCACCACGGCCTGCACGATGACGGGCGCGCCGCTCGCGTCGGCGATGTCGGCGACGAAGCAGCGGTCGATCTTGATCTTGTCGAACGGGAAGCGCTTCAGATAGCTCAGCGAGGAGTAGCCGGTGCCGAAATCGTCGAGCGCGATGCGCACGCCGATCGAGCGGAGCTGGTGCAGGATCGAGAGCGCCGCCTCGTCGTCGCGGATCAGCACGGCCTCGGTGATCTCGAGCTCGAGCCGCCGCGGGTCGAGGCCGGAATTGGCGAGCGCGCTTGCGATCTTCAGGGCCAGCGTGTCGCATTTGAGCTGCACCGGCGAGACGTTGACCGCGAGCCGCACATGCGCCGGCCAGGTCGCGGCCTCGTTGCAGGCGGTGCGGAGCACCCAGTCGCCGAGCTCGTTGATCAGGCCGGTATCCTCGGCGACCGGAATGAATTCGGCCGGCGACACCATGCCGCGCTCGGGATGCCGCCAGCGCAGCAGCGCCTCGCAGCCCGAGACCTCGCCGGAGTGCAGGTTGACCAGCGGCTGGTAGTGGATCTCGAAGCCGCCGTTCACCAGGGCCTGACGCAGGTCCTGCTCCATGGTGAGCCGCGCCTTGGCGCTCGCATCCATCGCCGGCACGAAGAAGCGATAGGTGCGGCGGCCCTCCGCCTTGGCGCCGTACATCGCGAGATCGGCGTTCTTGATGAGCTGATCGAGATCGGTGCCGTCCTGCGGCGCCAGCGCGATGCCGATGCTGGCATCGGTCGAGAGCTGGTGGCCGAGGCAGTGATAGGGGCGTCGGATCGCCTCGTGGATGCGGGTCACGAACGACAGCACGTCGGCCGACGATTCCACCTTGGTCTGGATCACGGCGAATTCGTCGCCGCCGAGCCGCGCGATCAGGTCGTCCTGCTTGAGGCAGCCCCGGATGCGGCCCGCGATCGCCTTCAACAGCTCGTCGCCGACATGATGGCCGAGCGAATCGTTGATGCCCTTGAACTCGTCGACGTCGATATAGAGCAGCGCGAACTGCTCGCCGCCGGCGACCTTCGCCAGTTCGCGTTCGATCTGTTCGCGGAACAGCGTGCGGTTCGGCAGGTCGGTCAGCGCATCGTAGTGCGCCATATGCGCGATCTTCTCGTGGGCGCGCCGCCGCTCGGTGACATCCTCGACGACGCTGATGAGGTAGCGCGGCTCGCCGGACTTGTCGCGAATGCCGATCCGGGTCGAGGTGATGTAGCGCGGTCCCTTGGTTTGGCTCGGCCAGGCGTGCTCGTCCATGAACAATCCCTCGGCCGCCTGCAGCGCCTTGCTGTCGTCGTCGGTGACGATCCTGGCGATGGCATCCGGATACATGTCGAAGGGAGTCTTGCCGACGATGATGTCACCGGGCTGGCCGAATTGCTCCTCGGCGGTCCGGTTGACCAGCAGATACTGCCGCGTCCGGGCATCCTTCACCGTGATCTGCGAGGGGATGTGATCGATGATCTCGCGCAGGAACATGTGGTTGCGGTCGCGTTCCTGCTCCAGATTGCGCCGCTCGGTGATTTCCTCGATCGTGGCGACCCATCCGCCCTGCGCCAGCGGGGTGTTGATGACCTGGAAGGCGCGGCCATTGGGCAGTTCATGGATCCTGGTGGAGACCTTGCCTTCGGCGACGACCCGCATCACATCGGTGCAAAACGCCTCGACGTCGCCGCCGAACGCGCCACGTTCCTTGCGATGATACATCGCCTCGCGGATGTGGCAGCCGGGCTTGATGACGTCGTGGGACAGGCCGAACATCTCGGCGTAGCGGCGGTTGCAGGTGACGATAAATCCGGCGGCGTCGTACAGGATCAGTCCTTGCGACATGTTGTTCAGGGCGGTGTCGAGCCGCTGCCGCTCCGCTTCGATCCGCTCCTGGGCTTCCCGGCTCTGCCGGCCGATCTGGCGGATGATCAGGAAGAGGATCAACGCGATCACGATCGCCGAAAGCGTTGCCGTGGTGAGCATGAAGCCGGTCTGCTGGCGCCAGTCGGCCAGCGCGGCACTCGTGGTGTTGGTCGCGACGATGACCAGTGGGAAATGCGAGAGCGAGGCCGCCGAGCCGAGGCGGTCTTCGCCGTCGATCGGACCCTTGACGCGCAGCGTGTGCCGGCCGCCCTCGGCCAGCATCTTGCGCATCAGCGGCGCGTCCTTGAAATTCCTGCCGATCAGCTCCTCGACATGCGGGTAGCGCGCCAGCATCTTGCCTTCGCGATCGAACAGCGAAATGGCCGCGCCTTCGGCGAGCGCCACGGACGCGAAATAGTGCTGATAGCTGTCGGGATCGATCCGGCGCACCATGACGCCGAGGAACGTGCCGTCCGGCATGTTCAGCCGGCGCGCGACGATGGTCGTCCATTTCCCGATGATGTAGCTGCGCACGGATTCCAGCAGGACCGGCTCGGCGCGCGGATTCGATTTGAAGGTCTGGAAATAGTCCCGGGACGAAATGTTGATCTTGGGCAGCGGCTGGGCGCGCGACCAGTTGATGATGTCGCCGTCCGCGTCGTAGATCACGATGTCGCCGAGATGGGACACCGCGCTGATCTTGCCCCTCAGCATCCGGTTCGCGTCGGATCCCGACATGCGCTCGCGGAACATTGCCGGCGAGGTGATCTCCGGCAGGTTCATCTGCCCGATCAGGTCGGCGGCGACGACGTCGGAATCCTCGAACTGCTGGTCGAAATGGCGTGCGATCAGCTGCACGGTATTTTCCAGCTCGCGCTCGCGGTTGGTCAGTGTGCGCTCGCGAAATTCGCCGATGGCCATCGCGGTCACGGTGAAGATGCCGGCGACGAGCAGCGCGCCGCACAGGGTCAGCCACAGCACGGGGCCTGGCCGCGCCGCAGCCTCCCAGCCGTTCTTCACGGCTAGGGACATTCCGGTTGCGATCCTGGAAAAGACCTGGCGCATTCCCCCTCCCTGGGGGAACATGAATACAACGCACAAATGGCGCAAACCTTAGGAAAACCAGTTACCTAAGGATTAATCCGGTTGCACGGCCGGCCCCGCGTCCGCAGTGCGGGAATCGCTCTGCGGTTGCGCGGCATCCGCATCAAGCGCGGCGCTGCATCATGAATCGCCGCTTAATGCGAGGCTCCCGCGCTCTTCTCTCCACGGCCAGCGCGCAGCCGTCCGACCACCCCGGTCGGGAAGAAGTAGACGCTGGCGATGAAGAGCAGCCCGAGCCACAGCAGCCAGCGGTCGGGATGCAGCAGCCCCAGCAGCAGCGGCAGGCCGGCCTCGGCGGCTGCCTTGGAGGCGACGCCCATCAGCGACTGGAGATAGTTCTGGGCGAGGATGAAGATCGTGGCGCCGATGATCGCGCCATAGATCGTGCCCATGCCGCCGATCACCACCATCAGCAGGATGTCGAGCATGATCGAGAAGCTGAGCGAGGTGTCGGGCCCGGCATAGCGCAGCCACAGCGCGTTGAGGATGCCGGCACCGGCGGCGACCAGTGCGGCGAGGCAGTTGGCATAGGTCAGGTGGAAGACGGTGCGGAAGCCGAGCGCTTCGGCGCGAAAACGATTCTCGCGGATCGCCTGCAGCACGCGGCCGAACGGCGAGTTCACCACCCGCAACAGGGCGAGGATCATCAGGGCCGAGACCGCGAACACCAGGTAGTAGGTCAGGGTCCGGCCGTTGATCTCGAAGCCGAGGAGATTTTTGGAGATCAGCACCGTACCAGGCCTGAGCAGCTCCGGCAGTTGAAAGCTGCGTCCGTCCTCGCCGCCGGTCAGCCAGGAGAGCTGCGAGGCCAGCACCTGGAAGGCGGAGGCGACCGCCAGCGTGATCATGGCGAAAAAGATCGCGGCGACCCGCAGCGAGAACAGGCCGATGGCGAGCGCGAGCAGGGCGGCGAGCGGCAGGCCGACGACGATGCCGGTCGCCACCGCGGCCCAATTCGGGCCCATCCCGTACAGCGCGATCGCGATGGCGTAGCTGCCAATGCCGTAGAACATGGTGTGGGCGAACGACACCGAGCCGGTATAGCCGAGCAGCAGGTCGTAGGACGCGACCAGCGCGGCAAAGACGCAGATCTTGGCCGCGACGTTCAGCGCCTTGGCGCCGGGGAACAGGAACGGCGTCGCCGCCAGCGCCAGGATGATGACGACGAGAACGAGCGTGAGCACGCGGCTCTTCGGCGGATCGCCTGACAGGATCATCATCGGCTGGTCACCGCGTAGAGGCCGCGCGGACGCCACATCAGGATGGCGACCATCAGCAGGATGTTGGAGACGAGGGCGAGCTTCGGCACCAGGAAGCCGCCGTAATTGGCGACCATCGCCACCAAAATCGCGCCGATGAAGCAGCCGCCGATCGACCCAAGGCCGCCGATGATGACGACGATGAAGATCAGCACGGTGAGGTCGTCGCTCATGGAGGCGTGGACCTGCTCGCGATAGAGCGCCCACATCACGCCGCCGAGGCCGGCGAGCGCCGATCCCGTCATGAACACGCCGAGGAATAGGCGGCGGATGCGATAGCCGAGCGCCTCGACCATCTCGCGGTTCTCGACCCCGGCGCGGATCAGCAGGCCGAGCTTGGTGCGGTTGAGCACGAGCTGGATCGCGACGAACACGGAGAGCCCGATCAGCGTCGCCAGCACGCGGTATTTGGCGATCGCGACGTCGCCGAGGATGAAGGAGCCGCGCAGTGAGGTCGGCAGCGGCATCGGGATGATCTGTGGTCCCCACAAGGCATAGAGCGTCTGCTCCGCGACGATCAGGCCGCCGGTCGTCATCAGGATCTGCTTCAGATRCTGGCCGTAGACCGGGAGGATCAGCACGCGCTCGACGACCAGGCCGAGCGCGCCGGACACCGCCATCGACAGCAGCGCGGCCGGCGCCAGCACCGCCAGGTTCACCCACAGCGAGTCTGCCTGCACGGAGGCCGCGAACGGCGCCAGCACCAGGGTCGCGACATAGGCGCCGACCGCGATGAAGGCGCCATGGCCGAAATTGAGCACGTCCATCAGGCCGAACACCAGCGTCAACCCCGAGGCCATGATGAAGATCATCATGCCCATCGCGAGGCTCGCGGCCGTCAGCGTCAGCCAGGTGCTGGGCGAGCCGATCAGCGGGATCATTGCGAGCGCCAGCGCGATCGGCAGCAGGATCGGCGCGATGTCGCGCTTCGGCTTCGGCAGCGGATCGGTTGCAGCCAGCTCAGTCATTGATGCGCCTCCAGGCTCAGGCCCAACAGCCGCTCCTGGAGCGGCACGTCGGTGGCCAGCGCCGCCATCTCGCCGCGATGGACGATGGTGCCGTTGTCCATGACCAGCACGTTGTCGCCGAGCTCGCGGGCGGCAAAGAAATTCTGCTCGACGAGGAGAATGGTGGCGCCCTTGCGCTTGATCTCCTTCAGGCACTCGATCAGCGCCATGACGATCGCGGGCGCCAGCCCCTTGGTCGGCTCGTCGATCAAGAGCAGCTTGCGCGGCTCGATGATCGCGCGCGCGATCGACAGCATCTGCTTCTGTCCGCCGGAGAGGCTTCCCGCGCGCGACAGCCAGAACCGGCGCAGCGCCGGGAAGAAGCCGAAGATCCAGTCGAGCTGGGTGTCGTCGAGCGGCCCGTCGCGCGCCGCCAGCACCAAATTCTCCTTCACCGTGAGGTCGGAGAACACCGCCATGCTCTCCGGCACGTAGCCGACGCCGAGCCGCGCGATGTCGGGCGTGGCGCGGCTCTCGATGCGCTCGCCGGCCAGCACGATCTCGCCGCGGGACGCCTGCCAGAGGCCCATGATGGTGCGCAGCGTCGTGGTCTTGCCGGCGCCGTTGCGGCCGAGCAGCATCGTGGTCTGTCCCTGCGGGACCGCGAGATCGATGCCCTGGAGGATGTGATAGCGGCCGATATGGGTGTGCACGCCGGAGAGTTTCAGCAGATCGGTCATGCCGCGCCCTCCGATGCAGCTTTCCTGGGCGCCACGCCGAGATAGGCTTCCTGCACGATCGGGGACGCGATCACCTCGGCCGGCGGACCATCGGCAACAAGCTGGCCGTTATGCAGCACGATGATGCGGTCGGCGAGCGAGCGCACCACGTCCATCTTGTGCTCGACCAGGAGGATGATCTTGCTGCTGTCCTGCTTGAGCTGCGCGATCAGGTTCAGCACCACCGGCACCTCGTCGATGCTCATCCCGGCGGTCGGCTCGTCGAACATGAACACTTTCGGCTCCAGCGCGATCATCAGCGCGACCTCGAGCTTGCGCTGGTCGCCATGCGACAGTGCGGTCGCAGTGACGCCGCGCCGATTGCCGAGCGCGACCTGGTCGAGGATGGCGTCGGCGCGGGCGATCAGGTCGCGGCGCATCATCCAGGGTCGCAGCATGTCGTAATGGGTGCCGTTCGCCGCCTGCACCGCGAGACGGACGTTTTCCTCCACCGTGAGGTTCGGAAACAGGTTGGTCAACTGGAACGCGCGGCCAAGGCCGGCGCGGGTGCGCAAGGGCGCGGAGCGATGCGTGATGTCGGCGCCGTCGAACAGGATGCTGCCGCTCGAGGCGCGCAACTGGCCCGAGATCAGGTTGAAATAGGTGGTCTTGCCGGCGCCGTTCGGCCCGACGATGGCGGTGAGCTCGCCGGGGCGAAAGCTGCAAGTGACGTTGTTGACCGCGACATGGCCGCCGAAGCGGATGGTGAGGTCGCGGGTCTCGAGGGTCAGCGTCATAAGCAGTCCGGCGAATGATGGGGTGGGAACGTATCCGCGATCACACTGCGCTCCCTCCCCCGCTTGCGGGGGAGGGTTGGGGAGAGGGTGCTTCCGCGGGCGAGAACCCCCAAGAGGAAAGAGCCCCCACCCGGCCTCCCGCGCAAGCGGGGGAGGTGAAGGAAGAACGATCAGCGCTTGTTCTTAACCGGGACGTTCATGTCCTCGATCTTCAGCTCGCGCACCGGCTCGAGCACGGCCCAGGCGACGTTCGGATCGACCTTGACCTTGAAGTGATACATGCTCTGGAGCGCCTGATGGTCCTCTTTCCGGAACATCATCTTGCCCTTCGGCGTGTCGAACTCCAGGCCTTCCATCGCGGTGATCAGCTTCTCGGTGTCGGTCGACTTCGCCTTGGTCACGGCGGCGACGACCGACATCGCGGCGGCAAAGCCGCCGGCGGTGAAGAAGTCCGGCGGCGCGTTGAAGCGCTTCTGGTGCTCGGCGACCAGCCAGTCGTTCACCGGGTTCTTCGGGATGTCGTAGTAGTAATAGGTCGCGCCTTCCATGCCGGGCAGGCCCTTATAGGCGGCGAGTGCCGGCAGGATGTTGCCGCCGGTGGAGAGCTCGATGCCGTAGCGCTTCGGATCCATGTCCTGGAGCTTGGCCAGCGGATTGCCGGCGCCGGCCCAGATCACCCAGATCACCTTGCGGCCGGGCTTGTCCTTCAGCGCATCGAACAGGCGCTGGCCGACCGCGGTGAAGTCGGTGGTCGAGGTCGGCGCGTATTCCTCGGCGGCGAGCGTCGCGCCGGTCTTGGCGAGTGCTTCCTTGAAGGCGGCGACGCCGTCGCGGCCGAAGGCGTAGTCCTGCGCCAGGGTCGCCACGGTGACGCCCTGCTTGCCGATCGCGACCGCGTTGGAGATCGCGTCCTGCGATGAGTTGCGCGCCGTGCGGAAGATGTAGCGATTCCACTTCTCGCCGGTAATCTGGTCCGCGACCGCCGGCTCGACGATCAGGATCTTCTTGTTCTCCTCGGCGACGGGCAGGATCGCCAGCGCCGCGGCCGACGAGGTCGTGCCGATCGCGATGTCGGCCTTGTCGTCCTGATAGGCTTCCGCGAGCGCGGCCTTGGAGAGGTCTGGCTTGCCCTGGTCGTCCTTGGTGATGATGACGATCTTGCGCCCGTCGAGCGTCATGGTGCCCTTGGTGGCGTATTCAAAACCCATTTGCAGGCCGGTCTCGGTCTGCTTGGCGTAGGCCTCGAGCGGGCCGGTCTTGCCGTAGATCAGCGCGACCTTGAGGTCGTCGGCCTGTGCGGAGGTGCCCGCGGCGAGGGCGAGGATGGTTGTTGTTATGATGAGTGATCGACGCACGATGGTCCCTCCTGATTCAAAGTTTCTCGGTAACAGCGATTTGCACAACGCTACGAACATTGCAATTACACCTTCCGGCCGAGCACGCCGGCTTGCGAGCGTGCATCATTTTTGGGCCTGCCGCGGGGCTCCGCCGGATGCGGCAGGGACGCCAACTCCTTCGACCTGCCGCCAGTCCGACTGCGCCTCGTCCGCGCTCTCGAAAATATGCGGCGCTACGCCGCGCTTCTCCAGCGCTTCACCGAGCTTGATGCGCAGGAAGCCGGAGGTGGTGTAGCGCGAGACGCCCGAATAGAAGCGGTCGACCAGGCTGCGTACCATGGCCGAATAATCGTCCATCAGCTCCGGCAGGATGGAAAAATTGTCATAATTGACGATGGCGTAGACCCGGCGGCCGAGCGGCGCCAGCCTCGCCTCGACGATGGCCGCGATCGTGTCGATCTCGGCCTTGCTGCGCAACGGATAGCGCTCCAGGTTGATGAAAAACAGGTTCTGCTGCTCGTCCAGCGTGAAGCGCTGGTCGAGCGGGATGGTGAGCAGCCGCTCGCGCAGATCCATGGGTCCTTCGCGGAAGATGCGGTCGTCCATGACAGCTGGATCGCGCGGGATCAGCGGCTTGAAAGCCATCAGGCGCAAAATGTCGCGCTCGATGTCGATGCCCGGGGCGACTTCCGTGAGCTCGAGCCCGTCCGGCTTGAGCTCGAACACACAGCGCTCGGTGACATACAGCGCGCGTTGCCGCCGCGCGGCGGCAAACGAGCCGCTGAAGGTGACATGCTCGATGCCATCGACGAATTTTGGTGATTTCGCCTCGTCGAGGATGACAAGCCGGCCGTCGCTCACCGCGATGCGCTGCCTGCCTGCACCGAACGTGCCGACGAAGACGACCTCCTTGGCATTCTGGCTAATGTTGATGAAGCCGCCGGCACCGGCGAGCTTCGGCCCGAACTTGCTGACATTGAGGTTGCCGGCGCGATCGACCTGGGCGAGCCCGAGGAAGGCGGCATCCAGGCCGCCGCCGTCGTAGAAGTCGAACTGATAGGGCTGGTCGATCACCGCCTGCGTGTTGATCGCCGCGCCGAAATCGATGCCGCTCGCCGGGATGCCGCCGATCACGCCAGCCTCTGTCGTCAGCGTGATGAGGTCGATGATCCGCTCTTCATTGGCGACGGAGGCGATCCCCTCGGGCATGCCAATGCCGAGATTGACCACGCTGTTGGCTTTCAGCTCGAAGGCGGCGCGGCGCGCGATAATCTTGCGTTCGCTGATCGGCATGACCGGCAACGAGGCGGCGCGGACCCGGATCTCGCTGGAGAAGGCCGGATTGTATTGCGTGCCGAATGTCTGCCAATGATGCTCCGGCTTCGCCACGACGACGCAATCGACGAGGATGCCGGGAATCTTGACCTGGCGCGGATTGAGGCTGCCGCCCTCGGCCACGCGTTCGACCTGGGCAATGACGATGCCGCCGGAATTATGTGCCGCCATGGCGATGGCGAGCGCCTCGAGCGTCAGCGCCTCCCTTTCCATGGTGAGGTTGCCGTCGGGATCGCCGGTGGAGCCGCGAATGATCCCGACATTGATCGGGAAGGTTTTGTAGAGCAGGCACTCTTCACCGCGAAGCGTGATCAGTTCCACCATGTCCTCGGTGGTGCGGGCATTCAGCTTGCCGCCGCCGTGCCTGGGGTCGACGAACGTCCCCATGCCGACGCGGGTGATGTGGCCCGGCCGGTGTGCGGCGATGTCGCGGAACAGGTGCGTGATCACGCCCTGCGGCAGATTATAGGCCTCGATCTGATTTGCGATCGCGAGCTGCTGCAATTTCGGAGCAAGTCCCCAGTGCCCGCCGATGACGCGCCGAACCAGGCCTTCATGGGCGAAATGGTTGACGCCGCGATGCTTGCCGTCGCCCTGGCCGGCGGCATAGACCAGCGTCAGATTGCGCGGCTTGCCTTGCGTGTAGGGCGCGTCACCCTCGTTGGAGAGATAGAGCTCCTCCAGCGCCACTGCGATCTCCTCGGCAAAGCCGATGCCGACGAAGCCGCCGGTGGCGACGGTGTCGCCGTCGCGGATCAGCATGACGGCTTCCGCCGCGGTGACGACTTTGCCCTTCTCGGCGTTGCGCAGGTAGGGCAAGGCAGGATGCTGGCTCATGGCATTCCCTCCCATGTCTGTTGCGGACCGCATGCCCGTTCTTCTCGCTTGGCCTTATTCGTATCGCGCGGAGCGGCTGGCGACCAGCCGCTCCAGCGTCGCGGGGTGTCGCGCTCAGCCCATTCAGGGTTGAGCGATTTTGCGGGTTTCGGTGGCGAAATAGACCGAGACGATGGTGATGATCGCCAGCGCGATCATGTAGAGCGAGATCGGCCAGGTTGCAGGCGCGTACGCCGTCATCAGGCCCGTCGCGATCAGCGGCGACAGCGCGCCGGCGAAGATCGAGGCGAGGTTGTAGCCGAGCGAGACGCCGCTGTAGCGCACCTTGGTGCCGAACAGCTCCGACAGGAAGCTCGCCTGCGGGCCGTACATCGCGGCGTGGCCGACGGCGAGGCCGAGCACGATCGCGATCCAGGCGTATTGCGGATTCTTCGTCGCCAGCAGCATGAACAGCGGGAACGACATCAGCGCCGAGAACACCGCGCCGAAGATGTAGACCGGCCGCCGCCCGACCCGGTCGGAGAGCGCGCCGAAGGCGGGAATGGTGAAGGTCTCGATCGCCGCGCCGATCAGCACGCCGTTAAGCATGTCCTGCTTGTTCATGCCGAGCGATTGCGTCGCATAAGCGAGCACGAAGGTGGCGTAGATGTAGAAGAAGCCGTTCTCGGCAAAGCGCGCGCCCATCGCGAGCAGGATGTTCTTGGGATACATGCGGATCGCCTCGACGATCGGCATCTTCACATCCTGCTTGGTGTCCTTGACCTTCTGGAACTCCGGCGATTCCGCGATGGTGAAGCGGATCCAAAGGCCCACCAGCACCAGCGCGATCGAGAACAGGAACGGGATGCGCCAGCCCCAGGAAAGAAGCTGTGCGTCGGTCAGCATCGCGGACACCACCGAGAACACCAGCGTGCCGAGCACGAGGCCGAGCGGCGCCCCGAGTTGCGGCCAGCTGCCGTAAAAACCTTTCTTGTCCGCAGGCGCATGCTCGACCGCCATCAGCACCGCGCCGCCCCATTCGCCGCCGAGACCAAAGCCCTGGATCAGCCGGCAGGTCACCAGCAGGACCGCGGCCCAGATGCCGGCGGTCTCGTAGGTCGGCAGGAAGCCGATCGCCGCGGTCGCCGCGCCCATGATCAGCAGGGTCAGATAGAGCATGGTCTTGCGGCCGATCTTGTCGCCGTAGTGACCGAACACGACGCCGCCGAGCGGACGCGCGATGAAGCCGAGCGCGTAGGTCGCGAACGCCAGCAGCGTTCCCATCATGGGGTCGAAGGTCGGGAAGAACAGCTTGTTGAAGATCAGCGCCGCGGCGGTGCCGTAGAGGAAGAAGTCGTACCACTCGATGGCCGTGCCGATCAGGCTCGCGGTGGCGACCGTCACGTGCGACGGCTGTCTCGCCTGAAGCTGATGGACCGAGATCGCTTCACTCATCTTGCGTCCTCCCTGGTTGCGAATGCGCATGTGCAGCATGCGTCATTGTGCAAAGCGAAGAGCAAGCTCCGCGCCAGATGCCACAGGTTTGCGCAAAATGGCTGAAAACCCAGCAGTTTCCGCGCGAGCTTCGGGACAAAGCGGCCAGGCCGTGTGTCAGGAATCCGAGACTCCGGACACGCGATGTCTCGCAACTCAGACGGATGCGGCTCCCGAGGCGAGGCCGAACTTGGCGAGCTTCTTGTAGAAGGTCGCGCGCGAGATCTGGAGCATCTTGGCCGCTTCCGAGATCTGGCCGTTGCTGGCAGCGAGCGCCTGTTCGAGCGTGTGCTTCTCGAACTCGGCCTCGGCTTCGGCATAGGGCAGCACGAGGCCGGCCGGCCGCGATGGTGCCGTGGGCACCGTCTCCGCGCCAACGGGGAGAATGCGATCGAAGTCGTCGCTGGTGAGGCGTCCCGAATCGCTCAGGATCAGCGCGCGTTCCAGGATGTTGCGCAGTTCGCGGACATTGCCGGGCCAGCCATAGTGCGCAAGCGCAGCCAGGCCGCTCGGCGTGATCCTGGCATTGAGGTAGTCACCGGATGCGCTGATGTCTTCGAGCAGCCGTCCACAGATCTCGGGCAGGTCGTCCAGGCAGTGGCGCAGGGGCGGCAGCACGATCGAGAGCACGTTGAGCCGGTAGTAGAGATCCGCCCGGAATGTCCCTTCGCTGACCCGCTTGTGCAGGTCGACATTGGTGGCCGCAATCACCCGCACGTCGACCCTGGTGACCTTGTCGGAGCCGAGCGGCTCGATCTCGCGCTCCTGGAGCACGCGCAGCAGCTTGGCCTGCAATTGCAGCGGCATCTCGCCGATCTCGTCGAGAAACAGCGTGCCGCCGTCGGCGATCCGGAATTTTCCCTCGCGGCCCTTGCGATCGGCACCGGTATAGGCGCCCGGCGCGGTGCCGAAGAATTCCGATTCGATCAGCGTGTCCGGGATCGCCGCGACGTTGACGCTGACGAACGGCTTTTCGGCGCGGGCGGACGCGTTGTGGATCGCCTGCGCCAGCATTTCCTTGCCGGTGCCGGTCTCCCCGGTGAGCAGAACGGTGACGCTCTGGCGCGCGGCGCGCGCTGCAAGCTCCTTGGCCTGTGCGATGCCTGCGGTTGCACCGACATAGTCGTCGAACGTGAACCGGGCGGCGCGTGCATGTGACAATTGCCGCCGCGCCAGCCGCAAATCGTTTTCGAGCTGGGCGACGCGACCGAGCAGTGGCTTCAAGCCCTCGAGGCGGTCGTAGAGCACGAAGCCGATCGCGCCGATGATATTCCCCCTCTCGTCCTCGATCGGCATGCGGGTCACGACGAGCTGCTCGCCGCCGAGCTCCATGATGTCGAGGATGATCGGTTCTCCCGTTTCCACGACCCTTCGCATCAGGCTGTTGGGGATGACCTCCTCGATCGGGCGGCCGAGCGCCTCGGATTCATGCGAGAGGCCCATCGCGGTGACGTATTTCTCGTTGACATAGACCACGCGTCCGCTGCGATCGATTGCGATGGCGCCTTCGCACAGATGCTCCAGCCGCTCGAACAGCGTCTCCATGGCGCGTGCGCGGATATAGGCTGGATCGCTGACGACGGAAGAGGGACCGGACATGGCGTGCCTCGCGGGAAGCCCGCCTGTTTATTACCAAAAGGGCAGTAATTTCAAAGGGCGAAAACGGTGCTGGCTCCGAAGTTGCCGTCGTCCCGGCGAAGGCCGGGACCCATACCGCGTGATCTTTCTATGAACCCCGGTGGCTGTACCGGGGGACTGGTGCCCTAACTGCTAGCCTTCATCAAACTCCTCCCTGTGGTTATGGGTCCCGGCCTTCGCCGGGACGACACAGAGATTGTGGAGCTGCTGTCGCCCTACCGCCGATACCCGCTCGCCCGCGAATAGCCCTGGCGGTTCTGCTGCATCGGGCGGCTGGTGACGCTGGCACGGGACTCGCTGGAGGCGGGCGTCGCCAGCTTCAGCTCCTCCAGGAAGATCGGACGGGAGAAATAATAGCCCTGCGCGTAGCGGATCTTGGTTGCGGCCTGGAGATAGGCGAGCTCCTCGTAGGATTCGACGCCCTCGGCGATGACGGTCATGCCGAGCGCCTCGCTCAGGGATTCGATCGCGCGCAGGATGCCCTGGTTGCGCGGACGCTTGTGGATGTCGGAGATGAAGGAGCGGTCGATCTTGATCTCGTCGGCGGTGATGTCGGCGAGCGCCGAGAGCGAGGAATAGCCGGTGCCGAAATCGTCGATCGAGATGCCGACGCCGAGCTTGCGGAACATCGGCAGGATCTCGGCCTGGAAGTGATTCTTGGCGACGAAGGCCTCCTCCGTCAGCTCGATCATGAAGCGTTGGGGAAAGCCGGTCTGGTCCAGCGCCTGCGCGAAGCTGCGCATGAATTCGGGATTGCCGGCCTGCCTGGCGGCGACGTTGATGCTGATGATCGCTTCGGCGCCAAAAGTGTCGTTGATCAGGTCGATCGATTTGACGATCTCGGCGAGCACCAGATGGGTCAGCTCGTCGATCAGCCCGAGCTCGCCGGCCAGGTTGATGAACGAGCCGGGCGCCTGGATGACGCCCTCGTCGTCGCGCAGCCGCACCAGGGCCTCGATGCCCTTCACGGCCTGCGTCCTGATGTCGACCTTGGACTGGAAGGCGCAGCAGAAGCGCTTCTCCAGGATGGCGAGCCGCAGCGATTGCTCGATCTTCATCCGCGCCAGCGCCTCGCGCTCCATGCCGGAATCGAAGAAGGCCGCCGAGCCCTTGCCGTTGTTCTTGATGCGGTACATCGCGATGTCGGCGTTCTGGCGCAGGGTCTCGAAGCTGCGTCCGTGATCGGGATAGAGGCTGACGCCGACGGAGGTGGAGGCGAAGACCTCCGAATTGTCGATGAAGAAGGGCGCGGTCAGCCGCTCCAGCGTCGCTTGCATGAATTCGGCGACTTCCTCCTGGCTCTGGATCGGCGACAGCAGCAGCAGGAATTCGTCGCCGGAGATCCGCGACAGCATGTCGGAGTCGCGCAGGTCCCGCCCGAGCCGCTTCGACAGCTCGACCAGCAGCGCATCGCCGACCGTATGGCCGTAATAGTCGTTGATGTGCTTGAAATTGTCGACGTCGAGAAAGGCGAGCGCGAAGCGTTCGCCGGCGCCATCGCGCGCCAGCAGGCCGTTGGCGCGATGTTCGATCACGCGCCGCGAAGGCAGCCCGGTCAGCTCGTCGAAATAGGCCGAGCGGAACAGCTGGTCCTCGAAATTCTTCTGCTCGGTGATGTCGGAGGAGGCCGAGATCAGGAGCTCGCGTCCGGCGAGCTGGACCGGACGATGGGTGGTGAGCAGCACCTGGCGTGCAGCTCCGTCATGGAGCGCTTCCTCGGTGACGACGGCCTCACCGGCGCTCAGCGCCCGGCGGCAGGCCTCCCGGCGTTGCGTGAGATTCGGTGATGGACGGCTGCCATCCATGCCGAGCTGGGTCGCCGCGGCATCGTTAACCAGAAGGAGCTCGCCGCCTGCGTCCTGCACGGTCACGCCGGCCGGAAGCATTCTAACGATTTCCTTGAGAAATCCCAGTTCGGCCTCAGTCGCGCCGGAGTATTTACTGTCGTTCATAGAAGTCATGAATCTTGTTGTTTCAGCGCGCCTTTGCAATGAGCGCGATCTTGCGCGGTTCCCTCTTAGGTTTGGTTAAGGGGTCGGGAGAAATACGGGGGTGTTTCGGGAGAAACTTGCGACGTTGTGGCGCGGGCAGTCGATCGTCATTAACAGGCGGTCAACGGCGCTTGCGAAAGTGCCGGCGAAGCGCGCGATCCGCTTTCGTTTGCAGCGTGGCTATGCGCCAATCATTCGCTTCTCGGGATGCGGCATTGCATGATGCAATGAAGCCCGGTCTTCAAGTAAGAGATCTCGGTCTTGCCGTCGAAGGCCGACAGCGCCGACTTCAGCAGCTTGGTGCCGAAGCCGGCTTCGGACACCTTGTCGATGCTCGGTCCCTCGGTTTCGTCCCAGGTGACGGCCAGGCGGTCGTCGCTGACGGTCCATGACACCTGCAGCAATCCGCGCGGTGCGGAGAACGCGCCGTATTTGCCTGCGTTGGTGGCGAGCTCGTGAAACATCAGTGACAGCGTGACCGCGAGCTTCGGCGGCAGGAACAGCCGGTCGCCGTTGAGGGTGAAGCGGACATGGCCGTAAGGGCCGAGCTCCGAGATCAGGAGGTCGCGGATGTCGCAACCGGCCTTGTCGATCCGCGAAATCAGGTCGTCGGTCGCGGCCAGCGACCGCAGCCGCGGATCGATCCGGCTCCAGACCTGCGGCTCGTCGTGCAGCACCTGATGCAGCACGGCGTGCACCGTCGACAGCTTGTTCTTCAGCCGGTGCTGGAGCTCGTCGACCAGGAGCTTGCGATAGTCTTCTTCCTCGATCAGGCGCTTGGCGATCCGGCGCTGCTCCACCAGCATCGTGCGATAATGCTCGACGCCCCAGATGGTGAGCGCGCAGACCACCCAATAGAGCGCCAGCAGGGCAAATCGCGTGTGATCGGCAAACGTGTCGCCGAAATTCAGGACGACGCCGAGCACGCCGCCGACCAGCGCGGTCACGACGCCGATGCGGAAGCCGCCGAACGCCGCCGCAAAGAATACGGCCGGGAAGTACGGCGTGAAGTAGACGTCCGGCCGCAACTGCGCGAGGCCCCAACGCGCCACCGTCGCGACCAGCAGGCAGGCCGCCGCGAAGGCGATGCTCAGGCCGAGCGATGGCGGTGCCATGCCCTGCCAGCCCTTGCGGAATTCGTCGATCAGCTTCCCCATGCGCCGCCCGGTGGTTGCGATCCGCGGTCCAAAATCGAGCTGTCGGCGCGAATGTTACGCATATCGGCTGCGCAAGCATAGCTTGCCTTGTCCGGAGCAGGCAGGGATAGTGAGCTCTGCGGCAAAGGCAGGTGCCCGCTGGCTGGCATCAAATAATGGTTTGAAAACAGGGACGCTCCATGGGCAGGCTGGACGGCAAGGTTGCGGTGATTACGGGCGCGACGAGCGGGATCGGATTGCGTACCGCGGAAGTCTTCGTTGCCGAAGGTGCCAAAATTGTGATCGCGGGCCGGCGCATACCGGAAGGCGAGGCGCTGGCGAAGCAGCTCGGCGCCAATTGCACTTTCCGCCAGACGGATGTGACGGTCGAACAACAGATGCAGGCGCTGATCGCGCTCGCGGTCGAGAAGTTCGGCCGGATCGACTGCCTGTTCAACAATGCCGGCGGTCCGGCGCAGACCGGCGGCATCGAGGGCCTCGAGGTCGAGCGGTTCGACGCCGCGATGGCGACGCTGGTGCGCAGCGTCATGCTCGGCATGAAGCACGCCGCGCCCTACATGAAGAAGCAGGGTTCTGGCAGCATCATCAACAATGGCAGCGTCGCCGGCCGTCTCGCCGGCTTCTCGTCCTCGATGGTCTATGGCGCGGCCAAGGCCGCGGTGATCCATCTCACCAAATGCGCGGCCATGGAGCTCGGCGAGGCCAATGTGCGCGTCAACTCGATCTCGCCCGGTGCGATCGCGACCGGCATTTTCGGCAAGGCGCTGGGATTGACGACGGAGGCTGCGGAAAAGACCCCGGCGGTGATGCGCGAGATCTACAAGTCCGCGCAGCCGATCCCGCGCGCCGGCCTCCCAGACGACATCGCGCACGCCGCCGTGTTTCTGGCGAGCGACGAATCCAGCTTCATCAACGGCCATGATCTCGTCATCGACGGCGCCATGACCGGCGGCCGCAACTGGAGCCAGCAGCAGCAGGGCTACGTGGCGCTGCGCAAGGCATTCGATCAGGGGGCCGGATAGGTCTCGTGCCCCGGACGCAGCGCAGCGCTTCTTCAGCGGTGCGCTGCAGAGCCGGGGCCCATCTTGCTACCGAACGCATATCGACATTCTGGGTCCCGGCTCGCGCTTCGCGCGTCCGGGACACGAGAAATATCACACCGCCTTCATCACCACCCGCAGCCCATCCCGCGGCTTCGGGATCGGCCACATCTGCCAGTCCGGCTTGTAGCCCGGCTCCAGCGACACCTCGACGTTCTGAAGGAAGTGACGCGCGAAGCATTTGGCCTGCATGTAGGCGAAGTGCAGGCCGAGGCACATATGCGCGCCGCCGCCGAACGGCACCCAGGCGAAGCGGTGACGGTTGCGCTGCGCCTCCTCGGTGAAGCGAGAGGGATCGAAGCGATCCGGCTCCGGCCAGATGTCCTTCATGTGATGGGTGTAGAGCGGATTGACGCCGACCGCGGTGCCGCCGGGAATCGTAAATCCCTTGAAGCTGAAATCGCGCATGGCGCGGCGCGGCATCGAGGGCACCGGCGGCCTGATCCGCAGCGCTTCCTTGAAGGCCATCTCCGACAGCGGCATCTTTTCGAGGTCATCGAAGCTGGTCGGCGCGTCGGCGGCCAGCCCGAGCGCCAAAACCTCGTCGCGCAGCTTCTTCTGCCAATCGGGATGCGCGGCGAGTTCGCCGATGAAGGAGGTCAGCGACGAGGTCAGCGTGTCATGCGCCGCCATCATCAGGAAGCTCATGTGGTCGATGATGTCCTGCTCGGACAACAGCGCGCCGTCCTCATGGGTGGCGCGGCAGAGCTGCGAGAACAGATCGTCGCCGCCGTGATTGCCGCGCCGGAGCGGGATCTGCTCGCGGAAATAGGCGACGATGCGTTTGCGGCCCTTCACGCCGCGCGCCATCTGCGTGCCGGGCAGGGGACGGCGGATCGGGGCGACGGCGGCCGCGACCATGTCGACGAAGGCGCGGTTGATCTCGTCGACCTCGGGACCGATATCGGTGCCGAGGAAGGACGCCGCGGCCAGATCGAGCGTGAGCTGCTTCATAGCCGGATAAAGCTGCATCACACCCGGCTTCGCCTTCCACTGCGCGACGCGGCGCGCGATGCCGCGATCGAGATCACCGAGATAGGACTTCATCGGCCCGGACTTGAACGCGACCGACAGCGCCTTGCGATGCAGCCGGTGCTCCTCGAAGTCGAGCAGCATCAGACCGCGCGGAAACAGCAGGCCGAGCACCTTGTTCCAGCCATGCGTCGACGAGAACAGTTTCTGCTGGTCGAACAGCACGAGCTCGTTGGCCTCGGGTCCGAGCAGCACGACGTTGGTTTCGCCGAAGAAATGCGTGCGGTAGACCGGGCCGTATTTGGCGCCGTTCGCCTCGATATGCCCCTTCGGGTCGGCCAGCACCTGAAAGGTCTTGCCGATGATCGGCCAGCCTTCGTCGCCGGGGATGTGCGTCAGCTCGTTCCATCTTGGCGCGGTGAACGGAAGCGCAGGGGCGACATTCTGCATCGACATCACGATTGCTCCGGCAGGCTGACCGTATGAGCATAGCACATTTGGGCGCGCTGACGCTGCGGTCGTCGTGCGCACAAAATCGTCACACACACCGTCGTCGTCCCGGTCTTCGCCGGGACGACGATTGAGACAGTTTCGCGGCCTACCGCTTCGCCGCTTCCTTCTGCAAATCCGGGGCGTTGACGGCGGGAATCGCGACGCGGCCGGGGCCGGTCACCTTCAGCGCCTCGGCGGCCTTCTCGTTCTCCATGATCTTGGCCATCACGGCCTGGCCCGCGCGCTCGAAGATCGCGCGGTTCTCGATCACGAATTTTTGCGACTTGCGCAAGCCGTCGATATAGCCGTTGATCTCCGGCACCACGTAGCGCGCGACCATGTCCCAGCTCCGGCGCGTGGCTTCCGGATTGGCCCAGTCGTGTACGAAGCCGATCACGGCGCCGACGCCGCCGGACACCTGCATCACGTTCTTGATGGTTTTGACGAGATCGTCGGGCGTGCCGATGGTGGACGCCGCGCCTTCGACGAAGGCGGTCTTGTCCACGGCCTCGTCGGGCGAGGCGAATGCGGTCAGTCCCGGCCGCTGCAGCGTGCCGACATTATATTCGTTGTGCCAGCGCATCAGCCCGGCGCCGGCTTCCTTGCGGGCCTGCTCGCGGGTCTCGGCGATGTGCCAGGTCAAGAGCACGCGCCAGTCGGCGCGGTTGACCGTGGTGCCGTGCTTCCTGGCGGCGTCCTCGGCGAACTGCCATTGCTGCTGCAGCGACATCAGGCCCTGCGTCGTCATCGAGCCCAGCGAGATGATGCCGATGCCGTATTTCCCGGCGAGCGTCATGCCGGAGGGCGAGATCTGCGAGGCCACCACGAACGGCATCTCCTCCTGCAACGGCAGGATCTGGAGCGCGGCGTCGTTCATGGTGAACCAGTCGCTTTTCGCGGTGACGCGCTCGCCGTTGAAGAGGCGGCGGATGACGCCGATCGCCTCGTCCTGCCGGTCGCGCTGGGTCATCGGGTCGATGCCGAGCGTGTGCGCGTCGGAAGCGAGTGCGCCGGGGCCGGAGCCGAAGATGGCGCGGCCGCCGGTCATGTGGTCGAGCTGCACCATGCGCTGGGCGACGTTGTAGGGATGGTGATAGGGCAGCGACACCACGCCGGTGCCGAGCTTGATCCGCTTGGTGCGCTCGCCGGCCGCCGCCAGAAACATCTCGGGCGAGGCAATCATTTCCCAGCCCGAGGAGTGATGCTCGCCGCACCAGAACTCGTCATAGCCGAGGCTATCCAACTGCTCGACCAGGTCGAGATCGCGCCGGAACTGAAGCATCGGATGCTCCCCGATCGGGTGATGCGGGGCAAGGAAGGCTCCGAATTTCAGGCGCGCCATGGCGTTGTCTCCGGCTGGATTTTTTTGGTTGTTGGAGCCGCGAAGCTACGTGCTGGGACAAGCGAACGCAATCGCACGATGTCCCGCGCGGCGGAATGCAGCTATGTGCTGATGAGGCGACGCTGCCTCTTCTCCCTCTCCCCGCTTGCGGGGAGAGGGTCGGGGTGAGGGGGAGTCTCCGCGGGGACGGAGGCAGTGGGGTTTCGAGATGGTCCACGCAATGACGTGTTGAGAGGGCGTCGTTCCAGTGGACATACGACTCGCGGAGACTCCCCCTCACCCGGAATTCAAACTGCGTTTGAATTCCGGCCTCTCCCCGCAAGCGGGGAGAGGCGAAGGAAGGTCACCTTGTCATCCTGTTCCACGCATCCAGCCCGGCGATCTTGTAGGCCTCGGCCAGCGTCGGATAGTTGAAGGTGTTCTGGATGAAATAATCGATCGTGCCTTTGAGGTTGAGCACGGCCTGGCCGATATGGATCAGCTCGGTGGCGCCTTCGCCGAGGATGTGCACGCCGAGCAGGCGGCGGGTCTTGGTCGAGAAGATCATCTTCATCATGCCGCTGTTCAGCCCCATGATGTGGCCGCGCGAGGTCTCGCGGAAGCGCGCGATGCCGACCTCGTAGGGAATGCCGCGCGTGCGCACCTCTTCCTCGGTGAGACCCGCGGTCGAGATTTCCGGCACCGAATAGATGCCGTAGGGAAAGAACTCCGGCGGCGCCAGCGGCTCCATGCCGAGCGCGTGGCAGGCGGCGACGCGGCCCTGCTCCATCGACGTGGAGGCAAGGCTCGGAAAACCGATCACATCGCCGGCGGCGTAAATGTGCGGCACGCTGGTCTGCAAGGTCACGGGATCGACCGTGATCCGCCCGCGATGATCGACGGCGATGCCGGCGGCCTCGAGGTTGAGCCGGTCGGTGGCGCCGACACGGCCCGCCGCGAACAGCAGCATTTCCGTGGTGACATGCCGGCCGTCCGACAGATGCGTGACGATGCTGCCCTGCGCGGTTTTCTCGATCGAGGTGACCTTCGAGCCGAGCCGCAGCGCGACATTGCGGTCGCGCAATTCGTGCATGAACTCGTCGATCAATTCCTTGTCGATGAAATCGAGGAAGGTCGGCCGCGGCTCGATCAGGGTGACGGGCACGTCGAGCGCGCTGAAGATGGTGGCATATTCGACGCCGATCACGCCGGCTCCGATCACGGCCAGGCTGCGCGGCAGTTTTGGCAGCTCGATGATCTCGTCGCTGTCGAGCACGGTCGCGCCATCGAACGGCACGTAATCGGGGCGGAACGGGCGCGTGCCGCAGGCGATCAGGATGAAGGCGGCCGACACCACCTTGGTCTCGCCGATCGCGCTCGTGATCTCGACCTCGTGCGGCGAGACCAGGCGCGCCTCGCCGTTGGCGGTCCGCACCAAATTGCGGCTGAACTGATGCTCCAGCACCTCGACCTCATGGTCCAGCGTCTTCTGGAGCCGGGTCATCAGATCGCTCGCCGCGATGTCCTGCTTGACCCGGTAGGAGCGGCCGTAGAAGCCGCGCTCGCGCCAGCCGGACAAATTGAGCACGGTCTCGCGCAGGGTCTTGGACGGGATGGTGCCGGTGTGGACGGAGACGCCGCCGACCCGCCGGCCCTTCTCCACCACCAGCACGGCCTTGCCGAGCTTGGCGCATTGCACCGCGGCCCGGCGCCCCGACGGGCCCGAGCCGATCACCACCATGTCGTAATCGTACATCGGAAGACTTCCGAACCCCACGAGGCCAGCGGGAACCGACATGCAGCAATCGGGCCAAAGCAGCAAGTCCTACCTCCGAGGTAATCGCGCGGATGACGCCGATCTGAGAGCATCGGGCGCAAATAAATTCCGCAAGGTCCGCGCGCCGATGCATCAAACCGTCACAAAGCAGATCGATTCGGCGCGGCGCTGGTGGGTGCTGGCGATCGTCGTCGCCGCCCAGTTCATGTTCGGGGTCGACGCCTTCGTGGTGAACGTCGCCATTCCGACCATCGCGGTCGAGCTGCATGCGACGCCGGCGCAGATCGAATCCGTCATCGCGATCTATCTGATCGCCTATGCCACGCTGGTCGTCACCGGCGGCCGCCTCGGCGACATCCACGGCACCAGGAATATATTTCTGGCCGGCGTGCTCGGCTTCACCGTGACGTCGCTGTGGTGCGGGCTGGCGCAATCCGGCGTCGAGCTGATCGTCGCGCGGCTGGCGCAGGGCGCGACCGCCGCGCTGATGGTGCCGCAGGTGCTGGCGACGCTGCATCTGTTGTTCACCGACGAACAGCGCAGCCGTGCCTTCGCCATCTACGGCATCGTGCTCGGGCTCGCGGGGGCCGCAGGCTTCCTGCTCGGCGGGCTTCTCGTCACGATCGATCTTGCGGGCACCGGCTGGCGCTCGGTGTTCTTCGTCAACGTTCCTTTCGGCCTCGTCATCGCGGCCGCCGCCTGTCGCATCATGCCGTCGGTGCCGCGCCGGGCCGGCACAAGGCTCGACATCAAGGGCAGCCTCGTCCTGTTCGCGGGCCTGCTGTGCCTGATCGGGCCGTTGCTGTTCGGTCACGATGTCGGCTGGGCGCCGTGGCTGTGGGCGGTGATGGCGACCGGCGGCGCAATCCTCGCAGCATTCCCCCGGCTCGAGCACGCGGTGGCGCGCGCCGGCGGCATGCCGCTGATCGATCTGACGCTGCTGGCGGATGCGGCCTTCCTGCGCGGGCTTGGCGCGGCGTTCTTCTTCTTCGCCGCCAATCTCTCGTTCTATCTGGTGATGACGCTGTTCATGCAGCGAGGCTTGAAGATCCCGCCGCTCTCGGCCGGCATGGCCTTCATTCCGCTCGCGCTCGCTTTCGTGGTGGCATCGCGCCACAGCGGCGCGCGGGCGCGGCATCGCGGCACCAAGGTGTTGATCGAGGGCTGTGCGCTCCAGATCGCGGGCCTTGTCGCGCTCGCGCTTGTGACAGGCTTGATCGCTACGCCGACGCCGATCGAGCTCGCGCTCACCATGATCATGTTCGGCTACGGCCAGGGACTGGTGATGGCGCCGCTCTCCGGCGCGGTGCTCTCGACAGTCAAGCCGGTCGCCGCGGGCTCAGCCTCCGGCGCGTACGGCACCATCGCGCAGATCRGAAATGCGGCCGGAGTGGCCGCAATCGGCGCGGTGTTCTTCGCGGTCGAAGCGCTGCAATCAGCGCGCGCAGGATTCGCCGTCTCGCTCGCGCTGTTCGTGGCGTTAATCATGATCTGCGCCGCATTTTTGGCGTGGGTGCGCCGCGCATCTGCACCAAGTTGAGGCATTGCGGTGAATGTGTGCGGATTCCCCCATGAATTTCCGGTAATTGACAGCACACACACTTTTTATTTCGCACTGCAGCAACTATCTGGTTTGGCTGACGTTGGAAGTCGCCGATCAGGAGTTGCCGTGTCGTTAACCAGAAATGTCGAACTCTTAAGACGTCTGCCAAAGGTGGATGGTCTGCGCCTTGCCGCGTTCGGCCGGAGCGCGGATGCCTCCAGCCCGTTGGAAGAAGTCACGGGCTTCGGCGACAACCCCGGCAATTTGCGCATGTTCGCATTCGTGCCGGCGCAATTGCAGAAACCGCGCGCGCTCGTCGTCGTGCTGCATGGCTGCGGCCAGACCGCGGCGGGCTACGATCTCGGTGCGGGATGGTCGACACTGGCAAGGCATTACGGATTTGCACTGCTGATGCCCGAGCAGCAGCGCGCCAACAACGGCAACACCTGCTTCAACTGGTTCAATCCGGAAGACACCGCGCGCGACGGCGGCGAGGCGCGTTCGATCCGCGAGATGATCGCGCACATGGCCGAAGCGCACCGCATCGACTCCCGGCGCATCTTCATCACCGGCCTTTCCGCCGGCGGCGGCATGACGTCGGTGATGCTTGCGACCTATCCCGAGATTTTTGCGGCCGGCGCGATCATCGCCGGCCTTCCCTACGGCATCGCCTCGAACCTGCGCGAGGCGCTGGACGGCATGTTCCATTCGCCCGCGCGGCCGGCGCGCGAGCTCGGCGATCTCGTGCGCAACGCCTCGGACCATGGCGGACCCTGGCCGAAGGTCTCGGTGTGGCATGGCAGCGCCGACCGCACGGTCAATCCCGGCAATGCCAACGAGATCGTCAAGCAGTGGCTCGACCTGCACGATCTGCCTGATGTGCCGATGGCGGAAACCAATGTCGACGGCTATCCGCGCCAGGCCTGGTGGAACAGGGACGGCGAGACGCTGGTCGAGTCCTTTGCCATCACCGACATGGCGCATGGCACGCCGCTCGGCGTCGCCGACAATGATCAGCGCTACGGCACGGAAGGCGCGTTCCTGATCGAGGCCGGCATCTCCTCGTCCTATCACATCGCGAAGTTTTTCGGCCTGACCGGCTGGATACCGGACGCTGCGAAGAAGGCGGCGGCAAAGCCTGCCGTCGCGTCGAAGCCGGCTCTTTCCCCCGCGCCGCATCTTGCCCGCTCGATCCGCTCGGCAGTCGCCGAGCCGCCGGCCGAGCCGAAGCGCGAGCAAAGCCGCGGCTTCGACCTCGGCGAGATCATCACGCGGGCGCTGACCGCCGCGGGATTGATGAAGTAGCTCCGCTGTCGTCCCGGTGCGCGACGTAGTCGCGAGCCCGGGACCCATAACCACAGGACAAAGTCAGGCCCGAAAGGATAACTCCGAGTCCCCGTACCCACATCTCCCTGTGGTTATGGATTCCGGGCTCGCGCTATCGCGCGCCCCGGAATGACGGCTACGCCGTCTGATCGATCACCTCGATCGGCGTCACCGTCACCTCGCCGCCGGCAACCTTCCGCGTCATCTCCTGATAGTGCTTGAAGAAGTCGCGCGATTGCAGCGCTTTCTGCGCGGCATCATCCGCGACGCTGGCGAGGTGGAAATAATGGCCGTCGTCGCGGTTCTTCAGGCAGCGATAGCTGAGTCGGCCCTTCAACTCCGGATCGCCGTCGATCGCCTTGATGAAGCGGCCGATCTCCCGGTGCCATTCTTCCGTCGTGCCGTTCCTGAACTCGTATCGGATCATGAAGTGCTTCATGTGACGCTCCCTGTTCGTCATGTGCACCATCATCTGCGGCTTACGGGCGATCCCGCAAGTATGGACAAAATTGATAGTATGGACTTTTTCGCCGACGCTCCTATCCTCGTGGCATAGCGTTTTCGAGCGAAGTGGATACCGGTTCGCGTGAAGAAAACGCGTCAAGAAGAATGGCCGGCTCAGGCATGGAGGCGACGACATGGCGAAGGCGAAAGCGGTCCCGGCGCGCAGCTGTCCCGTCGCGGCCTTTCAGAAAATGATCAGCGGCAAGTACAAGCTCCGCATCGTCTGGGATCTCAGGGACGGTCCGCGCCGCTATGGCGAAATCCGCAGCGGCCTGTTGCGCGGCATGGAGGGCAGCGCCGAGATCACCCCGCGCGTGCTCAGCCGCGAATTGAAGGCGCTGACGCAAAGCGGCCTGATCGACCGCAAGGACTTTGGCGAGGTGCCGCCCAAGGTCGAATATCGCCTGACCCGCAAGGGCAAGAGCTTTGTGCCGGTCGTCGCCGCGATCCGCGATTGGGGTGATCGCAATCTCGGCGAGCCCGTGCTCGCCGAGGCGGCAGAGTAAGTTCGCTACATCTCGCCGGTGATAAACGGGTTGGTCATCCGCTCCTGGCCGATGCTCGAGCCCGCGCCGTGGCCGCAGATGAAGCCGACATCGTCGCCGAGCGGCAAGAGCTTGGTCTTGATCGAATCGATCAGCGTCGCGTGACTGCCGCCGGGCAGGTCGGTGCGGCCGACCGAGCCTGCGAACAGCACGTCGCCGACATGGGCAAAACGCAGCTCCTTGTTGAAGAACACCACGCTGCCGGGCGAGTGGCCGGGGCAGTGCAGGATGTCGAACTGCAAGCCGCCGATCGACACGGTGTCGCCCTCCTCCAACCAGCGGTCGGGCGCGAAATTGCGCACGCCGGTCATGCCGAAGCGCGCGCCGCTCTCGACCACATTGTCGAGCAGGAACTTGTCGGCGGCATGCGGACCCTCGATCGGCACCTTCAGCGCATCGCGCAATTCGGCCGCGCCGCCGACATGGTCGATATGGCCGTGGGTCAGCCAGATCTTCTCCACGGTGACGCCGGTCTGCCTGATCGCTTCGAGGATTTTCGGCACGTCGCCGCCGGGATCGATCACCACGGCCTTCTTGCCGGGCTCGTCCCAGATGATGGTGCAGTTCTGCTCGAACAGCGTCACGGGAACGATGATCGCGCCGGCCTTGGCTTGTGCGGTTTCTTGGGTGTCGTTTTGCTCGGTCATGGCCTCACAATGCCGATTTTTGCCATGCCGCCAAGCAAAAGATTTGTGCCCAAGACCTGATCCAAGACCTGACCCAAGACCCGCCCCAAGACCTGGGAACGCGCCCGGGAACAGCCGAGCCGCCGTCACACGGTTGTCCCAATTGGCTTGCTGGTTTGAACCGGGGCGTCCCTTCCGCGTTCTCTCGCGCAAGGAAGATGATCAAGGCCAATTTTTGGGTGGGTTTTCCAGCATGGCTCAGGGCGGCGACAATTGGTGGCGCGACGGCATCTTCTATCAGATCTACCCGCGCTCCTTTCAGGACTCCGATGGTGACGGCGTCGGCGATCTCGCCGGCATCCTGCGGCGGCTGCCCTACGTGAAATCGCTCGGCGTCGACGCCATCTGGCTGTCGCCGATCTTTCCCTCGCCGATGGCCGATTTCGGCTACGACATCTCGGACTACACCGGCATCGAGCCCGTGTTCGGCACGATGGCGGATTTCGATGCGCTGCTCGTCGCCGCCCATGACAACGGCCTGAAGCTGATCCTCGACCTCGTGCCCAACCACACCTCCGACCAGCACCCCTGGTTCATCGAGAGCCGCGCCTCGCGCGACAATCCCAAACGCGACTGGTACGTCTGGCGCGATTCCGCACCTGACGGCGGCGTGCCGAACAACTGGCTGTCCGAATTCGGCGGCAGCGCGTGGACTTACGACGAGACGACAGGTCAATATTACTACCACGCCTTCCTCGCCCAGCAGCCGGACCTCAACTGGCGCAATCCGGACGTCCGCGCGGCGATCTACGACGTGATGCGGTTCTGGCTGGAGAAAGGCGTCGACGGGTTTCGCGTCGACGTGATCTGGCACCTGATCAAGGACGCCGAATTCCGCGACAACCCGCACAACCCGAATTATGTCGAGGGCCGGCCGCCGCACGAAAGGATCCTCACGCAATATTCCACCGACCAGCCCGAGGTGCATGACGTCATCGCCGAGATGCGGCGCGTCACCGATGCCTTTGGCGCGCGCGTGCTGATCGGCGAGGTCTATCTGCCGCTGCACCGGCTGGTGGCCTATTACGGAAACGACCTCACCGGCGCGCAGATGCCGTTCAATTTCGCGCTGCTCTCGACCTTCTGGAGCGCGCGCTCGATCGAGACGATCATCGAGGATTACGAGAAGGCGCTGCCGAAGGGCGCCTGGCCGAACTGGGTGCTCGGCAATCACGATCGCCGGCGCGTTGCGAGCCGCGTCGGGTCGGAGCAGGCCCGCGTCGCCGCCATGCTGCTGCTCACGCTGCGCGGCACGCCGACGCTCTATTACGGCGACGAGATCGGCATGCATCAGCTCGCGATCGCGCCCGACGACGTGCGCGATCCCTTCGAGAAGAACGTGCCCGGCATCGGTGTCGGCCGCGACGGCTGCCGTACGCCGATGCAGTGGGATTCCTCCAACTATGGCGGCTTCTCGGAGGTCAGGCCGTGRCTACCGCTGCCGGAGGATCATGTTCACGAGAACGTCGTCAATCTCGAAGCCGACACACGCTCGATCCTCTCCTTGTACAAGCGCCTGATCGCGTTGCGGAAGACCTGCCCGCCGCTGGTCCTGGGCGATTATCATCCGATCGCGGCGCAGGGAGACCTGCTGATCTACCGCCGCGAGGCCGAAGGCAGGGCGCTGATCGTGGTGCTCAATCTCGGCCCCGAACCGATCGCAGTCACCACCAGCGCGATCCGCTTCGGCAGCGAGATATTGCTGTCGACGTTTCTGGATCGCGAAGGCGAAAAGCTCGAAGGCGTGCTGGATTTGCGCGGCAATGAGGGAGCGATCGTCGCACCGCCCGCCTAAGTGTCGTCCCGGCGAAGGCCGGGACCCATACGCGAGGTCTAGCGATAGTAGCCGGTCGCAGTACCGAACGCCGAATCTTCGCCAAACTCCTTCCTGTGGTTATGGGTCCCGGCCTTCGCCGGGACGACGGGGGAGTATGTGGATGCAGCTACCCCGGATGCGCCTTGCCGCGCACCGTATCCGCGTCGATATCACTCCGCTTCAGCAGATAGTCCAGCCCGCCGACCCGGTACCAGCGATAGCCATAGGGCTCCAGCACGATGCGGTGCTGGCCGCGCTTGTCGGCGTGGCTGTGGTCTTCCGCGAGCAGGTTGATCAGGTGCGCGCCGGCGTCGCCGGGCAGCCCCACCGAGAACGCGATCTCGCGTGGCTTCTCATCGAGATTGTGCACGAACAGCACCGAATTGTTGCGCCAGTCGTAGCGCATGATGAAGACGGCGGGATCGCGCGTCGCAATGATCGCGAAATCGCCCCAGCCGATCTCCGGCACCTCCTTGCGCATGCGGACGATGCGTTCGGTCCAGTTCAGCATGGAGTTGGCATCGCGCCGCTGCTTGGCGACGTTGACGTGCGGAAAGCCGTAAGGGCCCTTGTTGATGACGGGACACGCCGGCTTGTCGTTCTTGGTGAAGCCGCCATGCGGCTCGGTCGACCATTGCATCGGCGTGCGCGCGCAATTGCGCTCCGGCAATGAGAGATCGTCGCCCATCCCGATCTCGTCGCCATAGCGGATCACGGGCGTTCCCGGCAGCGTGCACATCAGGCTGTAGGCAAGCTCCAGCCGCCTGCGGTCGCCGCCCAGCATCGGCGCGAGGCGGCGGCGGATGCCGCGGTCGTAGAGCTGCATGTCCTTGTCGGGGCCGAAGTTTTTGAACACGGCCTCGCGCTGCGCCTTGGTCAATCGCCCGAGATCGAGCTCGTCGTGATTGCGCAGGAACAGGCCCCATTGCGCCGAGGCCGGCCGCGGCCTGGTCGCCTTCAGCGCCTTTGCCAGCGGCCGCGAATCGCCCGACGCCAGCGCATAGAACAGGTGCTGGTTGACGTGGAAGTTGAACATCATGTGCATGCGGTCGGCGTCGCGGCCGAAATAGTCCATGTCGGTTTCCGGCAGCACATTGGCCTCGGCGAGGATGATGGCATCGCCCTGGCGCCATTGCAGGAATTCGCGGAACGCGCGCAGCATGTCGTATTGCTCGACCGGCTTCTTCACCTTGGCGCCCTTGGTCGCGATCACGAAGGGCACGGCGTCCATGCGAAAGCCGGAGACGCCGAGCTGGATCCAGAAGCCCATGATCTTGAGGATCTCGGCCTGCACGTGCGGGTTCGAGGTGTTGAGGTCGGGCTGGAAATCGTAGAAGCGATGGAAATACCAGGCGCCGGCGTCCTTGTCGCGCGTCCAGGTCGATTTCTGCACGCCGGGAAACACCATGCCCTTGTTGGCGCCGGCCGGCTTCGTGTCGGACCACACATACCAGTCGCGATAGGGCGAGGTCTTGTCTCGCCGTGCCTCCTTGAACCAGTGATGCTGGTCCGAGGTGTGGTTGACGACGAGGTCGATGATGATGCGGATGCCGCGCTGCTTGCAGCCATGGGCGAACTCGACGAAGTCGCCGAGCGTGCCGTAGCGGGAATCGACGCTGTAATAGTCGGCGATGTCATAGCCGTCGTCGCGGCCGGGCGAGGTCTGGAACGGCATCAGCCAGATCGTGGTGATGCCGAGGCCGTGCAGATAGTCGAGCCGGCGCAGCAGGCCCTTGAAATCGCCGACACCGTCGCCGTCGGCATCCATATAGGTGCCGACGGACAGGCAGTAGATCACGCCGTTCTTGTACCAGAGATCGTCGATCATGCGCGAGCGGCCTCGATGGTTCCGCCAGGTGGGCGGCTGCGTGATAAGTGCGAGGGCAGGGGGAGGTTCCCGAGTGTCGTCCCGGCGAAGGCCGGGACCCATACCGCGAGGTCTATCGATAGTAGCCGGTAGGCGTACCGAACGTCGGGTCTTCGCCAAACACCTCCCTGTGGGTATGGGTCCCGGCCTTCGCCGGGACGACAGCAGAGAATGGGCAACGGCTCGGCATTCGCGAACAGTGTCCGCACCCAACGGAATCGGCTAAACTCCCGCCCATGGACAACCCCGCCCGCAACATCGCCGTGGTGCCGCCGCCGGACCGTCGCCAGTCCGAGACGGCGCTGGCGATCGCGCGCGGCACGGCGCGGCTCTTGCGTTCGCTCGGCTTCACCTGCATCAGCGAATTGCCGCTGCCGTCGGGCCGGCGCGCCGACCTGGTGGCGCTGAACGAGCGCGGCGAGATCTGGATCGTCGAGATCAAATCGTCGGTGGAGGATCTGCGCGCCGATCAGAAATGGCACGAGTACCGTGCCCATTGCGACCGGCTGTTCTTCGCCTTCACGCAGGATCTGCCCTGCGAGATCTTCCCCGAAGGCACCGGCCTCATCATCGCCGACGCCTATGGCGCGCATCTGCATTGCGAGGCGCCCGAGCACAAGCTTCAGGCCGCCACGCGCAAGCAGATGACGGTGCGCTTCGCGATGGCGGCGGCCCTGCGGATCAACCGCCTGGTCGATCCGCAGGGACATGCTGAGTTTTGGGAGTAGCTTTCGTGACCTTGTAGGGTGGGTTAGCCCTGCGGCTGCGCGCAAGCGCAGTCCGCTAGGCGTAACCCACCTCTTCTGCATCCGCGGAGATAGACGGTGGTGGGTTACGCTTCGCTAACCCACCCTACGAAGTTCGCCTTACTGATTCTTTCCCCGTCATCCTGAGGTGCTCGCGCAGGGAGCCTCGAAGGATGCACGGCCGCGATGCAGCCGGGCCGTCGCCCTTCGAGGCTCGCCGAAGAGGCGAACACTTCAGGGTGACGGGCAGAGAATTGTGATTGCGAAACTTACCTCGGCGCGCGCTTGGCCAAAATGCGCTGCAACGTCCGCCGGTGCATGTTGAGTCGCCGTGCCGTCTCCGAGACGTTGCGGTTGCACATCTCGTAGATGCGCTGGATGTGCTCCCAGCGCACGCGGTCGGCCGACATCGGGTTCGTCGGCAGCTCGGATTTCTCCGAACTCGTCGAGAGCAGCGCGGCGACGACGTCGTCGGCGTCCGCGGGCTTGGAGAGATAATCGATCGCGCCCATCTTCACTGCGGTCACCGCGGTGGCGATGTTGCCATAGCCGGTCAACACGATCGCGCGTGCGTCGGGGCGCTTCTTCTTCAGCGCGGAGACCACGTCGAGGCCGTTGCCGTCGCCGAGCCGCAAATCGACCACTGCGAATGCGGGGGCAGCCTTGCCGATCTGCGCCAGTCCGTCCGAGACGGTGTCACACGAGGTCACCGCAAAACCGCGCGTTTCCATGGCGCGCGACAGCCGCTCCAGAAACGGCTTGTCGTCCTCCACGATGAGAAGCGAGCGGTCGGCCTGTTCGTTCAGTTCGGCGATGGCGTTCAAGGTTTTGTCCTCTCTCCAGCGCGTCTACATATGGCGTCGCAATCGCGCGGTGCCAAGGCCGTCAATGGTCGATCGGCCCTGTTGTGCGACGCAAGGTCGCGCCTATCCTATTGTTTCTTCGAGCGTCTCGATAGCCTCAAAACGCTGCCTCGGCCACGCAATCTGGACCACGGCCCCGTGATCCGGGAAGGTCCGATTGGTAAACGAGACCTTGGCGCCGGTGCGTTCCAGCAGGGTGCGTGCGATGAACACGCCGAGCCCGAGGCCGCCGCCTTCATCCCGGGTGCGCCGCCGCGACAGGTAGGGCTCGCCGATCCGCTTCAAGAGGTCGGGCGGAATCCCCGGGCCGTCATCGGAAATCACGATCTCGATGGTCTCATTGTTCCACCAGGCGTTCACCTCGACGGTGGTGCGCGCGAAGTCGACGGCATTCTCGACGATGTTGCCGACGCCGTAGAGGACCGCCGGGTTGCGCGAGCCGACCGGCTCGGCGGCGGCGGCGATCGCGATCCGCACCTTGATGTCGACGCCGAAATCGCGGTGCGGCGCCACCACCTCCTCGATCAGCTCGGACAGCTTCATGCGGTCGAACGGCGCGCCGGTGGAGGACAGCTGGGTGATCTTGCTCAGGATGTCGCGGCAACGCTGCGTCTGCTCGCGCAGGGTTTTCAGATCGGCGGCAAAGGTCGGATCCTTCACCGTCTTTTCCAGCTCGCGCGAGATCAGGAAGATGGTCGCGAGCGGCGTGCCGAGCTCGTGCGCGGCGGCCGCAGCCAGCCCGTCGAGCTGGGTCAGATGCTGCTCGCGCGTCAGCACCAGTTCGGTCGCGGCGAGCGCGTCGGCCAGCTTGCGCGCCTCCTGGGTGACCTGGAAGGAGTAGAGGCTGGTGACGCCGATCGCGAGCACGATCGAAAGCCAGATGCCGACGAGATAGATCGGCGGCAGCACCAGCGGATCGTCGGAATCCCAGGGCAGCGGCAGATGAAAGAAGAACAGGATCGAGGCGCAGGCCACGGCCAGGAGGCCGAGGCCGAAGGTGGCGCGGGCCGGCAGCGCGGTGGCCGAGATCAGCACGGGAGCGAGGAACAGGAACGAGAACGGGTTCTGCAATCCGCCGGTGAAGAACAGCAGCCCCGCTAGTTCCACGATGTTCAGCGCGAGCAGCCCGGCCGCCTGGATCGGCTCGAGCCGCTGCATCGGATTGGCCGCGGTTTGCAGCGCCAGATTGAGCGCCGCCGACAGGGCGATGATGCTGACGCAGGGGACGATCTCGACGTTGAACTCGAGCCCCTGCGCCACGATGAAGATCGCGGCGAGCTGGCCCAGCACCGCGAGCCAGCGCAGCCGCAGGATCGTGTCCAGGCGGATATGTCGCTGCGAATGGCGAAAGTCGGAAACGGCGGTGTCGGTCATCTCAGCCAATCTAGCGATGCATGCGGGCGATCACAAACGCGCCGGCCCGCACATTCCACCGGGTTACAAGCCTCTTGCCTCGAGCCTTGATACTTCAAGTCCTGTGACGTCAAGTCTTGTTACGTCAAGTCTTGCGACTTCAAGTCTTGCGCTCGACCGCGCAATGGCGGAAGAACGGCCCAGCATGACTGAGAACGACAAGGCTTCAAGTCGGCCGACTGTCGCGGACCGCAAATCGTCCCCGGCAATCGAGGTCGATCGCCTCGTCAAGCTCTACAAGCAGACCCGCGCGGTCGACGACATCTCCTTCACGTTGCCGCGCGGCAGCATCACCGGGCTGCTGGGCGGCAACGGCGCCGGCAAGACCACGACCATCGCGATGATCATGGGCCTGGTGCTGCCGACCTCCGGCCGCGTGCAGGTGCTCGGACATCCGATGCCCGAGCAGAGCGCCGCAGTGCTGGGGCGGATGAATTTCGAGAGCCCCTATGTCGACATGCCGATGCGGCTCACGGTGCGGCAGAATCTCACCGTGTTCGGCAAGCTCTATGCGGTGAAGAACCTGTCCGACCGCATCGCCAGGCTGGCCGACGACCTCGATCTCACCGAATTCATCGACCGCGCCAACGGCAAGCTCTCCGCCGGCCAGAAGACCCGCGTCGCGCTCGCCAAGGCGCTGATCAACACGCCCGAGCTGTTGCTGCTGGACGAGCCGACCGCCTCGCTCGACCCTGACACCGCCGACTGGGTGCGGGCGCATCTGGAACGCTATCGCCGCGACAACAAGGCCACCATCCTGCTGGCGTCGCACAACATGCTCGAGGTCGAGCGGCTCTGCGACCGCGTCATCATCATGAAGCGCGGCCGCATCGAGGACGACGACACGCCCGACGCCATCATGGCCCGCTACAACCGCACCACGCTGGAGGAGGTGTTCCTCGACGTCGCCCGCGGCCGGGCGAACGGAGCGAAGGAGGCGGCGCGATGAGCAAGCCCCTATGTTTCAGCCGTAGCCCGGATGGAGCGCAGCGTAATCCGGGGCCCCTGTCGCGTGTGGCACGATTCCCGGATTGCGCTTCGCTCCATCCGGGCTACTTGGTGAAGCCATGACCGAGCTCTCCCTCCATCGCGGCATCTCGGCCCAGCGCATCGGCGCGATGATCCTGCGCTATTGGTATCTCCTGATGTCGTCCTGGCCGCGGCTGCTCGAGCTGCTGTATTGGCCGGCGCTCCAGGTCATTACCTGGGGCTTCCTCCAGCTCTACATCGCGCAGAACGCCAATTTCTTCGCGCGCGCCGGCGGCACGCTGATCGGCGCCGTCATCCTCTGGGACATCCTGTTCCGGGGACAGCTCGGCTTCTCGATCTCGTTTCTGGAGGAGATGTGGGCGCGCAACATCGGCAATCTCATGATGAGCCCGTTGAAGCCGATCGAGTTTCTGCTGTCGCTCATGGTCATGAGCCTGATCCGGCTCGCGATCGGCGTCATTCCGATGACGCTGCTCGCGCTGTTCCTGTTTCACTTCAATGTCTACAGCCTTGGCCTGCCGCTGATCGCCTTCTTCTGCAATCTGATCTTCACGAGTTGGTCGGTCGGCATCTTCGTCTCGGGGCTGGTGCTGCGAAACGGGCTGGGGGCCGAGAGCATCGTCTGGACCTTGATGTTCGCGATCATGCCGCTCGCCTGCATCTACTATCCTGTCAGCGTGCTGCCGGTCTGGCTGCAATATGTCGCCTGGACGCTGCCGCCGACCTATGTGTTCGAGGGAATGCGGGCGCTCCTGATCGAGCAAACCTTCCGGACCGACCTGATGCTGGGTGCGCTGGCCATCAATGTGGTGCTGCTGGTTGCATCTTTTGGGGCATTCCTTGCCCTTTTGCGCAGCGCCAAGAAAAACGGCTCGCTGCTGTCGGGCGGTGAATAACGTCACTTTCTCGTGGATTCAGGCTGGTTTGGCCGTTCAGGCCACGTAGATCTACGGAACCATGCATTGACGCAATATTACGCATTCGGCAGTATGCTGCGATGCGAAGAGGAACATGATCATGCCGATTGGTGAGTTTGGCGGCGCACCGCCCCTGGCGGCCGAAGGCAGTCCGGTCCTGACCACGCCGATGTACTGGATGTACGAGATGGCGCAGGCCTCTCTCAATCCGGCGCGCGCCGTCACCGACGCGACCAGGCTCCTGTTTCAGAATCCCTTGAATCCCTGGGCGCGCACCGAGGTCGGCAAGTCGGTGGCCGCGGCCTGCGAATTGTTCGAGCGCACCACGCGGCGCTACGGCAAGCCGGAATGGGGCCTCAACGACACCGAGGTCAACGGCATCCGCGTCCCCGTCGAGGTTCGCTCCGTCTGGGAAAAGCCGTTCTGCCAGTTGCTCTACTTCGATCGCAAGTTCACCCGCCCCTTGCGCAGCCCGCAGCCGCGCGTGCTGATCGTGGCGCCGATGTCCGGCCATTACGCGACGCTGCTGCGCGGCACGGTCGAAGCCTTTCTGCCGGCGCATGAGGTCTACATCACCGATTGGGCCGATGCCCGCATGGTGCCGCTCAGCGAAGGCCGTTTCGATCTCGACGACTACATCGACTACGTGATCGAGATGCTGCACGTGCTTGGCGGCAACACCCATGTGATCGCGGTGTGCCAGCCCTCGGTTCCCGTCGTCGCCGCCGTCTCGATCATGGAAGCGCGGCGCGATCCCTTCGTGCCGACCTCGATGACGCTGATGGGCGGGCCGATCGACACCCGCCGCAATCCGACTGCGGTGAACAACCTCGCCCAGCAGCGCGGCATCGACTGGTTCCGCAACAACGTCATCACCAAGGTGCCGTTCCCGCATCCGGGCATGATGCGCGACGTTTACCCGGGATTCCTGCAGCTCAACGGCTTCATCAGCATGAATCTCGATCGGCACATGGATGCCCACAAGCAGCTGTTCGCCAATCTGGTGAAGGGCGACGGCGACCTCGTCGACAAGCATCGCGACTTCTATGACGAATATCTCGCGGTGATGGATCTCTCGGCCGAATATTATCTGCAGACCGTCGACACCGTGTTCGTGAAGCACGCGCTGCCGAAGGGCGAGATGACCCATCGTGGAACACGCGTCGATCCCTCCAAGGTCACGCGTGTCGCGCTGATGACGGTCGAAGGCGAGAACGACGACATCTCCGGCATCGGTCAGACCGAAGCAACGCACGGATTGTGCAGTTCGATTCCCGATCATCGCCGCGTTCATTACGTTCAGAAGGGTGTCGGACATTACGGCGTGTTCAACGGTTCGCGATTCAAGTCGGAAATCGTGCCGCGGATTCACGATTTCATGGTCTCGGCAGCGAATCTGACCGCATCGCAGGCTCTCGCAGCCGAATAACTGCGTTTTTCGGCTTTCCCGTCGAAAATTCGGGCTCTGCCGGAGGTTCCCGGAGGGCCTGGTTCCCGCCAGATTCGCGGTATTTAGGTAGCTTCATAGGAGTGAGTCTTTCCTCACCCCTTGGGGAGGCCGCATGCGTCCAGCGGGGGCGAAAAAACAGGGTTCCAACCCCAGTCTGTAGGGTCTCCCGGACGTCAGACCCCTGTATATTGGGCAAATGATTTGTTTTTGCGCCGAGCGCTTTCCCTGGCGGCGGTTATGGCAGAATCCGGGCGAACTCCTGCTCCCCGGACTGACAGACATGGCCACTCGCGCGCTCCTCTATCGGCGGCCCCACGAACCAAAGACCCTCGTCATCACCCACGGATCGCAATTCTTTGCGATTCGCCTGCGCCGGCACCGCCGAGCGCGGCGCTACACGCTGCGAATTCATCCGAGTGATCGCGAAGCCATCCTCACCATGCCGCCGCGCGGCACGCTCGCCGAGGCAAAGGACTTCGCGCAGCGTCACGGCGCGTGGATCGCTGCGCGTCTTGGCCGTTTGCCGAAGGCGGCGCCGTTCCAGCCCGGCACAGTGATACCGCTTCGCGGCGTTCCCCATCGCATCGTTCATCGCGCCGGCACCCGCGGCACGGTGTGGACCGAGGTGCGCGACAGCGGTGAACGCATTCTCTGCGTCGCCGGCGGCGTCGAACATGCCGACCGCCGCGTGAACGACTTCCTCAAGCGCGAGGCGCGCCGCGATCTTCAGCGCTCGGCGGAGGCCTATGCCGCAGAGCTCGGCGTCAGGGTCAAGCGGCTCTCGATCCGCGATCAGTCCAGCCGCTGGGGCTCCTGCACCTCGGCGGGCTCGCTGTCGTTCTCCTGGCGCCTGATCCTGGCGCCGCCCTACGTGCTCGACTATCTCGCCGCCCACGAGGTCGCCCATCTCGTCGAGATGAACCACTCGGCGCGGTTCTGGCGCGTATGCGGAAAAGTCTGCCCGTCGATGGAGCGCGCCAAGAAGTGGCTCGACACCCACGGCAACGACCTGCACCGGTATGGGATCGAGGATTAGGCCGCGCTGTTGCCTCTCCCGTCGTCCCGGCGAAGGCCGGGACCCATAACCACAGGGAGAGGTTTGGCGAAGATCAGTTGTTCGGTCCTTCGACCTTCCGCAATCGATGGATCACGCGGTATGGGTCCCGGCCTTCGCCGGGACGACACCGTGGGTGGAGCAAGAGATCGTCTCTTCGCTACGCGCTGAAATCCGCACTCGTCCCCGCCTGCGTGCGTGAGGCCAGATAGGGCGCTTGCTGCTGCGCCATGACTCTTTGGCCTTCGGCCAGCATCGCCTGGAACGCCGCGTCGAGCTGATCGCGGCTGTAAGCCGTGGAATTGCCTTCGCGCGGCGTCCATTGCGATTGCGTGATCGCGGTGGGAGCCTTTTCGACGGTGCCACCAAGCAGTTTGGCGTAGCTGTCGGCCCGCCACTGCGCCAGATCTGGTCCACTCAGGCCGGGAGGATCCTCGAGATTGCCGATCTTTCCGGCCGCAGCGTTGGTGATCGTCGAGGACCCGCCATTGTACAGCGTGGCCGCCACCTTGCCGTCGACTTTGACCTGGGCATATGTGTTCTCCGGTGCATCGTCCGAGACGGCCGGTTGACTAGCGCTGGCGCCGTGGGTCATCAGCCAGTTCGTTGCCAAGAGGTCGCGCAGGACCGGATGATCCGCCGCCGATATCGGCTTGGCACCTTGCAGCGGCTTGAGCTGGGAGACGTCAAACCGGGGGCTGCTCGTCTCTGTGTCGGTCGCAGCCGACACCTCCGTCAGGACACTTGATGTCGCATTTGAATGAGACGTCGATGCAGGGCGCAGATGAGTCGGCACCGCACCGGATACACCTGAAATCATGGAACGCTCCTCGGCACTAGCTCAACCTAGGGGAGCAAATTCCAGGCCGATCGCGGAGGCTTGAAGAGATTGGTGTTTTCGCTTTCAGGGATACGCTGGCCTCGGTAAATCTTGCCGCCGTGGCAGGACTTGCCGAAGACAGGACTTGCCGAAGACAGGACTTGCCGAAGAGGTGGCTCGACACGTACGGCAACGTCGTCTCTCTCGTCGTCCCGGCGAAGGCCGGGACCCATAACCACAGGGAGTGGTTTGACGAAGACTAGTCGTTCCGTGCTCCTACCTTCCGCTATCGATAAATCACGCGACGATTGCGCGGCACGCTCGATTCGCCCCGCCGCATCAAGGCCTTCGAACCATCCACCGCGCATCGCGCCGGAATGTGCCGTCTACTGTGCATGGGGTTGTTTGCGCGTTTTTTGTTTTGAGGCCATGGAGACCTCAGCACGAAGCTACCTGTTCCCGCCGAACAGCCGGTCCATCAGCCAGCCATCGAGCCCTGCCGCTGCTTCCGGCCGCACATTGGCGCGCGTCGGGGGCGGGCGATAGCCGCTATTGTTCGCCGGTGCCGGCCCGGGCGCCGCCGCCGTCGGCGGCGACACTTGCGATGCGGCCTGCGCGAGGTTCGACAGGCCCCAGGTCGCTTGCGAGTTCGGCAGGTTCGCGACCGGCACGCCCTCGTGCGCCGCGCGCATGAAGCGCGACCAGACTTCCACCGGCAGCCCGCCGCCAGTTGCCTTCTTGGTCGGCGAGTTGTCGTCATTGCCGAGCCAGACGCCGGTGACGAGGCTGGCGGTGTAGCCGATGAACCAGGCGTCGCGGTAATCCTGGCTGGTGCCGGTCTTGCCGGCCGCCGGCCAACCCGGGATCTCCGCCTTCTTGGCGGTGCCGGAGATCAGCGTCTCCCGCATCATCGTGTTCATCATCCCGACATAGCGCGGGTCGATCACCTGGTTGCGCTCGTCGGCCTGGCGCATGTAGAGCAGCTTGCCGTCGAGCGTCTTGATCCGCCGCACCACATGCGGCGCCACCGCGAAGCCGCCATTGGCGAAGGGCGCATAGGCGCCGACCAGCTCGACGACCGAGACCTCGGAAGTGCCGAGCGCGATCGAGGCGTTGGGCTCGAGCTTGGAGGAGATGCCGAGCCGGTGCGCGGTGCGCACCACGTTCTTCGGCCCGACCTCGAGGCCGAGGCGGATGGCGACGGTGTTGAGCGACATCGCCAGCGCCTGCGTCAGCGTCACCGCGCCGAAATATTCATGGGTGTAGTTCTCAGGTCTCCAGCCCTTGACCTCGATCGGCGCGTCCTGGCGGACGGTGTCCGGCGTCAGCCCCTGCTCGAGCGCGGTGAGGTACACGAACGGCTTGAATGAGGAGCCGGGCTGGCGCTTGGCGGTGACCGCACGGTTGTACTGGCTGTCGGAATAGTTCCGTCCCCCCACCATGGCGCGCACCGCGCCGTCAGGCGTCATCGCCACCAGCGCGCCCTGGCTGACATTGAACTTCACGCTCTTGGCCGCGAGCTCGTCGATGATGGCGGCTTCCGCCACGCTCTGAAGTTTCGGATCGATCGTGGTCTCGACCGTGATGCTCTGGTCGATCTGGCCGACAAGATCGTCCAGCACCTCGCCGATCCAGTCGGCGACGTAGTTGACGGTGCCGGCGCCGACCGGCTTCACGTTGTAGGAGGGGTGGCCGATCGAGGCCTGCGCCTGCGCGTCGGTGATGAATTGCGCATCCGCCATCGCCGCGAGCACGATTTTCGCGCGCGCTTCGGCGCCTTCCGGATTGCGGTTCGGCGCCAGCCGGGAGGGCGATTTGACGAGGCCGGCCAGCATCGCGGCTTCGGCGACGGTGACGTTCTTCGCCGACTTGCCGAAATAGCGTTGTGCCGCGGCTTCGACGCCATAGGCGCCGGAGCCGAAATAGACGCGGTTGAGATACAGCTCGAGAATCTCGTTCTTGGAATGCTTGCGCTCCAGCCAGATCGCGAGCTCCGCCTCCTGCAGCTTGCGCTGCATGGTGCGTTCCTGGGTCAGGAACAGGTTCTTGGCGAGCTGCTGCGTCAGGGTCGAGCCGCCCTGCGACACGCCGCGATGGAGCACGTTGGTGACGAGGGCGCGCAGGATGCCGACGGGGTCGATGCCGAAATGCGAATAGAACCGGCGGTCCTCGATGGCGATGAACGCCTTCGGCAGATAGGGCGGCAGGTCCTTCAGCGACACGTTGGCGCCGGCCATCTCGCCGCGCTGTGCCAGCATGCTGCCGTCGATGCCGACGATCTGGATCGTCGGCGGGCGCGTGGGGATTTCCAGCGATTGGATCGGCGGCAGATGGGCGCCGACCCAGACCACGAGGCCGATCACGGCGATCGCGCCCCACAGGCCCAGCACCGCGCCCCAATACACCAGCCGGCCGATGCCAAAACCGCCGCGCGACTTCGACCGGCGCTTGGCGCCGCTGCGGCCGGCCGGCGCCTTCCGCTCGCGCGGCGGCTCCTCGCCGGATTCCTCGCTCTTGCGCTTGGCGGGTGATTTCGCGGACTTTTTCGGCTTGTCATCGCCGCCGGGAATGCGGTCCGCCGCCGTCAGGCGCAGATCTGCGAGCGCTGCGGGCAAGCCGAACAGCGGCTCCTTCCGCCCACCCTTTTTCTTTCCCCACGCCATACGCAAAACGCCCGGTCAGCCGCCCCGCCGCACGCTAGCGGTCGCTGTTTAAGGCCCGGTTACCCAGAGCTTAACGCGCGATTAGGAGGTGCGGCATTCGCCCGCCGCAGTTCCGCTCATCCGGCGCCGGAGCTAGGATCGAACCCATCAAGAAGAGGGAACCCGCATGGGCCATATCGATCCGACCAAGGAGATCTTTGCGCAGTTCCGGGAGAACGACCGCCCGGGTCCGATCCACATGCTCAATCTGGTTCGATTGCGCAAAGAGGCGGCCTATCCCGACGGCCGCAAGGCAAGCGGCGCGGAAGCCTATGCGGCCTATGGCCGCGAGAGTGGCCCGGTGTTCGAACGGCTCGGCGGCCGCATCGTCTGGCAAGGCAGATTCGAGCTGATGCTGATCGGCCCGCAAGAGGAGCGCTGGGACCACTGCTTCATCGCCGAATATCCGAGCGTTGGAGCCTTCGTCGAAATGATCCGCGATCCCGTCTACCGTGAAGCGGTGAAGCACCGTCAGGCCGCGGTGGAGGATTCGCGGCTGATCCGGCATGCGGTGCTGCCGGTGGGGAAGAATTTTGGGGAGGTGCCGAAGTAGACGCCGCACAAGTTCGTAGGGTGGGTTAGCCCGGCGGCTGCGCGAAGCGCAGTCCGCCGGGCGCAACCCACCGCTTCTGTTTCCGCGGATAGAGACAGTGGTGGGTTACGCCGGAGCAGATGCGCTTCGCGCAGCCGCAAGGCTAACCCACCCTACGAAGTCTTGCAGAGAACTAACCCGACGGGCCGTTGTCCTCGATGATCGGGCCGAACAGCTCCCAACGCTCGCCGTTGAACTTCATCATCTGCATCTGCTTGTTGACGCGATAATCGTTCGGGCCGGTGTTGATCTTGATGCCGGGCAGCGCGAAGCTCGGGGTGAAGTCCTTGATGTTGGCGACCTGCTTCATCACGTTCTCACGCGACAGGTCGTCGCCGCACTGCTTGAGCACCTGCGTCAGCAACTCGGCGACCGAATAAGCATAGGTGTTGACCGTGTTGAGCTTGTCGCCTTCGGGGAAATACTTGTCCATGAAGGCGAAGAACGCCTTCACACCCGGATCGTCCTTCCACTGCGGGTCACTCGGCTCCTTGCCGTATTGGGTCGAGATGATGCCCTTGGAGATGTCGAGGCCGGCCGGCTTCAGCGTCGCCGAGATCGGACTCGCATTGATGTCGAGGATGTGCACCGGCGTCCAGCCGAGCTCGGCCACCTTCTTGATGGCCTGCGCCGCGAACTTCGGCGTCGAGGCATCGTAGAAAAGATCGGCGCCGAGTGACTTCAGCTTGACCACCTGCGAATCGACGGTCGGGTCGGTGACCTCGTACGACACCTCGCCGACGATCATGCCTGCGGCCTTGTCGCCGAGGCCGCTCTTGAGGCCGGCGAGATAGTCGCGGCCCATGTCGTCGTTCTGGTAGAGCACGCCGATCTTGGCATTGGGGTGATTGGCGAGAATGTATTTGGCGTAGATGCGTCCCTCGGACACGTAGTTGGGATTGTAGGCGATGGTCCAGGGATAGTTCTGCGGATCGTTGAAGCGTGCGGCGCCGGTCGAGGCCAGCAGCTGCGGGATCTTCTTGCCGTTGAGATATTTCTGCACGGCGGCGTTCGCGGCCGTGCCGATGATCTGGAAGGTGAACAGCACCTCGTCGCCTTCGACGAGCTTGCGCACCTGTTCGACCGTCTTCGGCGGCGAGTAGGCGTCGTCATACTGGATCAGGTTGATCTTGCGGCCGTTGATGCCGCCCTGATCGTTGATCATCTTGAAGTAGGCGGCCTGGGTCTTGCCGATATTGGCGTAGACGGAGTAGGCCCCGGAGAACGGCACGGTCTGGCCGATCTTGATCTCGGTGTCGCTCGCGCCGGTGTCATATTTCTTCTGGGCGAGGGCTTGGCTGGCGGAGAACGCGACGGCGAGCGCCGCCGTGGCAGCTATGAAGGCTCTGCGATTGTTCATTTTGGGTTGTTCCTCCTGACGGAATTTTCGTCGACGGTCGTTTTCCGTTGCTTGCAACGGTCGCCATCGCTGCCGAAGATTGTGGAGGAAGGGCAGGCGCCGCGCAAGGATCGTGGCGCTGCGCCGTAGCCTCTCAGGTCAGGAACAATGCGGCCAGCGCGACCGCCGCCGGCAGGGCCTGCACGAGCAGGATGCGCGTGCTGACGGTCGCCGCACCGTAAGCGCCGGCCACGATCACGCAGAGGAGGAAGAATGCCTTGATCTGGAACGCAAAGGCCGGGTTGCCGTGGATCAGGCCCCAGATCAGGCCGGCGGCGAGGAAGCCGTTATAGAGCCCCTGATTGGCGGCCAGCACCTTGGTGATTTCGGCCTTCTCGGGCGTATTGTGAAAGGTCTTCAGGCCCAGCGGCTTGTCCCAGAGGAACATCTCCAGGATCAGGAAGTAAGCGTGCAGCGCGGCGACCAGCGCCACCAGGACATTGGCGATCAGGATCAAGTTGAGCTCCCCCAAAGCGTCAGCTTTCGGGTGGACGCTAGCACGCCCGGCATGGCAAGTGCGACACGTGTTTGGATGAAATGGTGTCGCAATGGCCGCTCGATCAACCAGCCTGCCGGAACGCTTCGGCCTCGATCGGCTGGCGACGCCGATCGGGATCGCCCTGCTCGTCACTGATGCCGACGGCGCGCTGCGCGCGCTCGACTGGGACGACTACGAGCACCGCATGCGCGAGCTGTTGCGCCTGCATTATGGCGCTGTGGCTCTCAGCGACCAGCCCGCGCCCGCGAGCATGCGGACCGCGCTGTCGGGTTATTTCGAAGGCGATCTCGGCCGGCTTTCAGCGATCGTATGGCGCATCGCCGGCACACCGTTCCAGCGCAAGGTCTGGACCGCGCTTGCGCAGATCCCCGCCGGCACCACGCTCAGCTATGGCGCGCTCGCCACGAGGCTCGACATGCCCAAAGCGGTCCGCGCCGTCGGCCATGCCAACGGCTCCAATCCGATCAGCGTGGTGCTGCCCTGTCACCGCCTGATCGGTGCGGATGGCTCGCTGGTGAAGTACGGCGGCGGGCTGGAGCGCAAGCGCTGGCTGCTGCGGCACGAGGGGGTGGAGGTTTGAGGGCTCCGTCGTTCCGGGGCGCCCACAGGGCGAACCCGGAACCTCGAGATTCCGGGTTCGCCGCTGCGCGGCGCCCCGGAATGACGAGAGGCTCACGCCGCCGGCTGAACCGCCTTGTCGCCGGCCATCACATGGGTCAGCGCGCTCTTGATCGCGGACTGGCGCGTCGGTGCATTGATCTGCGCGCCGAGCAGGTCGGTGACGTAGAACACGTCGCGCGCGCGTTCGCCGAAGGTCGCGACATGGGCCGAGGCGATGTTGAGGTTGAGCTTCGAGATCGCGGTGGTCAGCTCGTAGAGCAGGCCGGGCCGGTCGAGGCCGGACACCTCGATCACGGTGTAGCGGTCGGACCATTGGTTGTTGATGGTCACTTCCGGCTCGATCACGAAAGGCCGCGCCTTGCTGCGCACGGTGCGCCGCGCCACCACCTCCGGCAGGCGCAGCTTGCCTTCCAGCACGTCCTCGATCATCTCGCCGATCCGGGTGGCGCGCCTTCCCTCGTCCTCGTCGCGGTCGTATTCGCGCGAGATCGAGATCGTGTCGAGCGCGCGGCCGTCGGTCGTGGTGTAGATCTGGGCGTCGACGATGTTGGCGCCGGCCGAGGCACAGGCGCCCGCGATGATCGACAGCAGCCAGGGATGGTCGGCGGCGAAGATCGTCAGCTCGGTGACGCCGCGCACCTCGTCGAAGCCGACATTGATCGCGAGCTTGTGGCCGGCCTGCTCGCTGGAGCGGACGAAACGGGCGTGTCGGATCTTTCGCGGCAGCTCGACCTTGAGCCAGTAGGCCGGATAGTGCCGGCCGATATAGGCATCGAGCTCGTCTGCCGGCCATTCGGCGAAGGCCATGCGGAATTCGGCATGTGCGGCCGCGAGGCGCTTGCCGCGGTCGACTTCCGAAAAGCCGCCGGTCAGCACCGGCTCGGTCTCGTAGTACAGCGAGCGCAGCAGCTGCGCCTTCCAGCCGTTCCACACCCCCGGGCCGACGCCGCGGATGTCGGCGGTGGTGAGGATCGTGAGCAGCTTCATCTGCTCGACCGATTGCACCACGGCCGCGAAATTCTCGATGGTCTTGCGGTCGGAGAGGTCGCGCGACTGCGCGACCGTGGACATCGTCAGATGCTCCTCGATCAGCCAGGCCACGAGCTCGGTGTCGGCCGGGCTGAAGCCGAGCCGCGGGCACAGCCTTCGCGCCACCTTGGCGCCGGCGATCGAGTGATCCTCGGGCCGGCCCTTGGCGATGTCGTGCAGCAGCGTCACGATATAGATCACCGGCCGGTGCTCGGGCCGGATCTTGCGCATCAGATCGCTCGCCAGCGTGAACTCCTCGAGGCCGCCGCGCTCGATGTCCTGCAGGAAGCCGACGCAGCGGATCAGATGCTCGTCGACGGTGTAGTGATGATACATGTTGAACTGCATCATCGAGACGATCTTGCCGAAGGCGCGGATGAAATGGCCGAGCACGCCGGTCTCGTTCATCCGCCGCAGCACGATCTCGGCGTTGTCGGAGGTCAGGATCTCCATGAACAGCCGGTTGGCCTCGGGATTTTCGCGAAGCTGCGCGTTGATCAGGCCGAGCGAGCGCGTCACGTCGCGCATCGCATCCGGATGGAAGGCGAGGTTGTTCTTCTGCGCCAGCCGGAAGATGCGGATCAGGTTGACCGGGTCGTGCTTGAATACGTCGGGCGCGGCGACGTTGATGCGGTTGTTGTCGACGATGAAATCGTCGCTGTCGGGCACGCGCCGCTTCACGGCGGTGGGGCGCAGCCGCGCCATCATCCGGCTCAGCACCGGTGCGGGCTTGGCCTGCTGGTCCTCGAGCTTGGCGCACAGGATGGCGGTGAGGTTGCCGACCTCCTTGGCGACCAGGAAGTAGTGCTTCATGAAGCGCTCGACGTCCTGCATGCCGGGATGCGAGGTGTAGCCGAGCCGGACCGCGATCTCGCGCTGGAGATCGAACGACAGCCGCTCCTCGGGCCGTCCGGAGTGGAAGTGCAAATTGCAGCGCACCGACCAGAGGAAATCGGCGCAGCGGCGGAAGGTGCGGTACTCCTGCGCGTCGAACACGCCGCGCTCGACCAGCTCGTCGGTGTCGCGGACGCGGTAGACGTATTTCGCGATCCAGAACAGCGTGTGCAGGTCGCGCAGGCCGCCCTTGCCGTCCTTGACGTTAGGCTCGACCAGGTAGCGCGACTGGCCGCCGCGGCGGTGCCGCTCCTCGCGCTCGGCGAGCTTTGCGGTGACGAATTCCGACGCGGTGCCCTGCACCACTTCCTTGTCGAAGCGCGCGACCAGCTCCTCATAGAGCGGCTTGTCGCCGGTGAGGAAGCGCGTCTCCAGGATCGCGGTGCGGATGGTCATATCGCCGCGCGCCTGGCGGATCGATTCATCCACCGACCGCGTGGCATGCCCGACCTTCAGGCCCATGTCCCACAGGCAATAGAGAATGGCTTCCGCGACCTGCTCGCCCCAGGCGGTCTGCTTGTAGGGCAGGATGAAGAGCAGATCGATGTCGGATTCGGGGGCCATCAGGCCGCGGCCATAGCCGCCGGTCGCCACCACCGCCATGCGCTCGGCCCCGCTCGGAATCGGCGAACGGTAGAGATGACGGGTCGCCGCCGAATACAGGATGCGGATGATCTCGTCCTGCACGTGGCACAGCCGCTCGGCGCAGCGCCTTCCGTGACGGTCCTTGAGCAGGATCGCTTGCGCGGCGGCGCGCGCCGCGATCAGCTCGGCCTTGAGCAGTTGCGCCACGGCGGTGCGGAACGTGTCCTCGCGGCCCTCGTGCTTTTCGGCAAGCGCGTCGACCGCGGCGGTGATCCGCGCGCTGTCAAAGCGATCATCCACCTCGGCCTTGTGCTCAGTCGCGACGCTGTCCATGCCTCACCGGATATAAGAGGTGACAGGCGCTGTCACCCGCCATTCTCGGGCAATAGTCGTTCCATGCTTGAAAAGGCCGGCTTTGGGCAAATCTGTTCTCGGACGGCGCGCTTTCAAGGGTGGGATTTTCTCGTTGACCTCTAGATATAACTCATTGAAAAACAATGAAGTTTCTGAGGAGCCCGGGCATGACCAAAATTTCACGACGCGTTTTGTTGGCAGCAGCTGTGGCGCTCGCTGCGACCCCTGCGGCAAGGGCGGCCGAGCCGCTCAAGGAGATCCGCATCGACTGGGCGACCTACAATCCGGTGTCGCTGGTGCTGAAGCAGAAGGGGCTCCTGGAAAAGGAATTCGCCAAGGACGGCATCACCGTCACCTGGGTGCAGTCGGCCGGCTCCAACAAGGCGCTCGAATTCCTCAATGCCGGCTCGATCGATTTCGGCTCGACCGCGGGCTCGGCGGCGCTGGTGGCCCGGATCAACGGCAACCCGATCAAGTCGATCTATGTCTATTCGCGCCCGGAATGGACCGCGCTGGTCACGGCGAAGGATTCCAAGATCGCAGGCGTCGCCGACCTCAAGGGCAAGCGCGTCGCGGTGACGCGCGGCACCGATCCGCACATCTTCCTGGTGCGCGCGCTGTTGGGTGCGGGCCTGACCGAAAAGGACATCACGCCGGTGCTGCTCCAGCACGCCGACGGCAAGACCGCGCTGATCCGCGGCGACGTCGACGCCTGGGCCGGGCTTGATCCGATGATGGCGCAGGCCGAGGTCGAGGAAGGCGCAAAACTGTTCTATCGCAAGGCCGACGCCAACACCTGGGGCATCCTCAATGTGCGCGAGCAGTTCTTGAAGGACAATCCGGACGTCGTCCGCCGCGTGCTCGCAGTTTACGAGGACGCGCGGAAATATTCGCTGGCGAACTATGACGACCTGAAGAAGACCTTCATCGCCGTCACCAAGCTGCCCGAAGCCGTCGTCGACAAGCAGCTCAAGGAGCGCACCGAACTCACCCACAGCCGCATCGGCGCAGCCCAGCGCGATTCGATCCTCGCCGCCGGCCTCGCATTGCAGCAGGCCGGCGTCGTCGACGCCAAGGTCGACGTCAAGGCGACGCTCGACGCCCTGATCGACGACCAGGTCCCGCTGCCGACGAATTGATCTCGGTCTCGTAGCCCGGATGGAGCGCAGCGCAATCCGGGACGGTCTTTCCCGCGATGCGATTCCCGGATTGCGCTTCGCTCTATCCGGGCTACGCAGGAGGATAGAGACTCGCTGCGCGCAACAAACTCCGCTGTCGTCCCGGGGCGCGAAGCGAGCCCGGGACCCATAACCCCAGGGAGTGGTTGTGGCGCGAAGGCGGTAACTCCGAGTCCCCGTAACCCACTCCGYCCTGTGGTTATGGGTCCCGGCCTTCGCCGGGACGACGATTGAGAATGCCGCGCGCCCTTGCATTCCCACACGAGACGCGCTTCCTACCGGCCATGATCTCCGACGCGCCAGTCCTGCAACAATCTTCGGAACCAGCCGAGAGCGCTGCCGCGCCCTCGCGCCTGTCGCGCTATGCGCGGCCGGTGCTGGGGCTGCTGTTGCCGCTCGCGCTCGCGCTCGGCTGGGAGCTCGTGGTGTGGTCCGGCTGGTCCAACGGCCGGCTGGTGCCGCCGCCCTCGCGTGTGTTTGCCACCATCGCGGAGCTCGCCCGCTCCGGCGAGCTGATCCGCCACATCGCCGCGACGCTGTGGCGCGTCGGCCTGGGCTTCGCATTCGGCGTGGCCGCGGGCACGTTGTTAGGGGCCATCTCCGGCTATTGGTCGCTGGCACGGCGGCTGCTCGATCCGACCGTGCAGGCCTTGCGCGCGATCCCGTCGCTCGCCTGGGTGCCGCTGTTCATCCTGTGGCTCGGCATCTTCGAGACCTCGAAGATCGCGCTGATCGCGGTCGGCGTGTTCTTTCCGGTCTATCTCGGCGTCATGGGCGCGATCCTCTCGGTCGACCGCAAGATCGTCGAGGTCGGCCGCACCTTCCGCCTGTCCGGCCCCGCCATGATCCGCCGCATCCTCTTGCCCGCGGTGCTGCCGGCCTATGTGGTGTCGTTGCGTGTCGGCCTCGGGCTTGGCTGGATGTTCGTGGTGGCGGCCGAGTTGATCGGCGCCTCCGAAGGCCTCGGCTATCTCCTGCTCGACGGCCAGCAGCTCGGCAAGCCCGCGCAGATCCTTGCCGCGATCGTGATCTTCGCCATCCTCGGCAAGCTTACCGACTGGCTGATCGAGGTCGGGTCCGCGCCGTTCCTGCGCTGGCAGGACGGCTTCGGGCGCGCCAAGGGAGCTTAAGCCATGCTGGCGCTCGACCGGGTCAGCAAGACCTATCCCAATGGCGTGCAGGCGCTGGCGCGCTTCTCCGCCGAGATCAAACAAGGCGAGATCGTCGCCATCATCGGCGGCTCCGGCTGCGGCAAGTCCACGCTGCTGCGCGCCATCGCCGGCCTCGATCGCGCCAGCTCGGGCACGGTGACGCTCGACAACGAGGCGATCGCTTCACCGCACGCCAAGATCGGCATCATCTTCCAGGAGCCGCGGCTGCTGCCCTGGCTCAGCGTCGCCGACAATATCGGCTTCGGTCTCGCCGATCTGCCGGCGGCGCAGCGGCGCGAAAAGGTCGCGCGTGCGCTCGCCCGCGTCGGGCTTGCCGACAAGGCGGGGGCCTGGCCGCGCGAGCTCTCCGGCGGGCAGGCGCAGCGCGTCGCGATCGCGCGCGCGCTGGTGCCGCAGCCCGAGGTGCTGCTGCTCGACGAGCCCTTCTCCGCGCTCGATGCCTTCACCCGGGCCGACCTCCAGGACCATCTGCTCGACCTCTGGGCCGATACGCGGCCGACGCTCATTCTGGTCACCCATGACGTCGACGAGGCCGTGGTGCTGGCCGATCGCGTGCTGGTGATGCGGCCGCGGCCGGGCCGGCTGTTCGACCAGATCGGGATCAATCTGGCGCGGCCGCGCGACCGCAATTCGCCGCTGTTCGAGACTTTCAAGCGCAGTGTGCTGACGTCACTCGACCGTTCGCTGGACCGCAGCGTGCCCGACCGTGACGCAACCCAGGGTCCCGGTCAGGCCATGTGGTGGTGACAATTTCTCTCCGAGCCGGTACATCGCAAGCCGGTACTTCGTAGAGACGATTTTTCCGGGAGAGAACAAGATGGACGCCGCAGAACTGCGCCAGATGCAGGCCCCGATCAAGGAGCGCTACAAGACCGATCCCAAGACCGCGCTGATCACGTTGAAGGCGAAGGGCTCGACCGATAGCGAAGGCATCGCCTGCAAGGTCGAAACCGGCCGCGCCATCGCCATGGCCGGCCTGCATCCGGCCACCGGCGGCTCCGGCCTCGAGCTCTGCTCCGGCGACATGCTGCTCGAAGCCCTGGTCGCCTGCGCCGGCGTCACGCTGAAGTCGGTCGCGACCGCGATCGAGGTGCCGCTCAAGACCGGCAACGTCTACGCCGAGGGCGATCTCGATTTCCGCGGCACGCTCGGCGTCGACAAGGAGACACCGGTCGGCTTCGCCGAGATCCGCCTCCGCTTCGAGGTCGACACGCCAGCGCCGCAGGACAAGCTCGATCTGCTGCTCAAGCTCACCGAGCGCTATTGCGTGGTCTATCAGACCATCAAGAACGGCCCGAAGGTGTCGGTGTCGATGCAGCGGATGTAGCCGCGGCGTCGTCCTGGCGAAAGCCAGGACCCATTACCCCCAGTTCCGATTGTCTTGCGGTACTGGCAACTACGATCGTCCAACACAGCGAAGCCTGTGGTTATGGGTCCTGGATCGGCGCTCACTTCGTTCGCTTGTCCAGGACGACGAAGAAAAAATGTCCCCCGAGCTCCACTTCCTCGTCTTCCTTGTCCTGCGCATGGCGATCGCGGCGGCGTTCGTGGTGTCGGCGTCCATCATCACCGAGCGCTCGGGCCCGGTGATCGGCGCGCTGATCGCGACCTTGCCGGTCTCGGCCGGCCCGTCCTACGTCTTCCTCGCGCTCGACCATGACGCCGCCTTCATCGCGCAGGGCGCGCTGTCGAGTCTTCCGGTCAACGCGGCGACGATCTTCATGTGCCTCACCTATGTGGTGCTGGCGCAGAGGCACAGTGTCGTGACGAGCTGCGCAAGCGCGTTCGCGGTCTGGATCGCGATTGCCTCGATCATCCGCATGTTTGACTGGACCCTGACGGCCGGACTTGCGGCCAATTTGATCGCGTTCGGCATCTGCATTCCGCTTCTCGCCCAATATCGCCACGTCAAGATGCCGCTGGTGACGCGCCGCTGGTACGACGTGCCGATGCGGGCTGCTCTGGTCGCAACTCTTGTCGCCATCGTGGTCTCGACGTCGGGCTGGGTCGGCCCCCGCATCAGCGGCATCATCGCGCTCTATCCGGTGGTGTTCTCCAGCATGATGGTGATCCTGCATCCACGCATCGGCGGTCCGCCGACCGCCGCCGTGCTGGCCAACTCCGCCTGGGGCCTGCTCGGATTCGGAATGGCTATCGCGGTATTGCACGTCGCGGTCGTCTGGTTCGGCTCCGCCGTCGGTTTGTGTCTCGCGCTTGGAACCTGCGTGGCCTGGAATCTGACGCTGTGGGGGATCGGCCGCCGTGCGCTGCACAGGGCGCGGCAGGCGCCGTAAGACTACGGACACGCGCGACATGGCGTCGCCAAGTACAGCTTGGGGCGCCGGTTCATTCGAATAAGCGTGCGACGTGCGAGGGAAATGTCTCGCTCCTGCCAATTCCTGACATTGCTATTAGAACTTTCTTCGAATTTTCCCTGTACGAAATTTGACGGCGTACCCTTTTTTGCTTTTCGTTGCCGTTAGCTTCGACGGATCTGCAGTCCGATTGCTCGGACCCCGCGGGAATTGTTGATTGGAATACGGCAGGCTTGCCGCGCAGCCATATCCCCGGTCCGACGGGCGCGTCCCATCGGCGTTTATTTGGATGGAGATTCATTGATGTTCGGTCGCAAGTCCCGCGGTGACGCGGACGCCCAACTCACCGCCATCGGCCGCTCTCAAGCCCTGATCGAATTCGCCATGGACGGCACGATCCTGACCGCCAACCAGAATTTCCTGAACGCGCTCGGCTATTCCCTCGACGAGATCAAGGGGAAGAAGCATGCCATGTTCGTGCCGGCCGATCAGCGCGACGGCGCCGAGTACAAGGCGTTCTGGGCGCTGCTGAACCGCGGCGAGTTCCAGGCCGCCGAATTCAAGCGGATCGCAAAAGGCGGCCGCGAGGTCTGGATCAAGGCGTCCTACAATCCGGTGCTGGACGATGCCGGCAAGCCGGTCAAGGTCGTGAAGATCGCGACCGACATCACCGCCAAGAAGATCCAGAGCATGACGGAGGCCTCCAAGGTGTCCGCCATCAGCCGCGCCCAGGCGGTCATCGAGTTCAAGCTCGACGGCACCATCGTCACGGCCAACGAGAATTTCTGCAAGACGCTCGGCTATTCGCTCGCCGAGATCGAGGGCAAGCACCACAGCCTGTTCGTGGCCCAGGCCGAGCGTGACGGCGGCGCCTATCGCGAGTTCTGGGCCAAGCTCAACCGCGGCGAATACCAGGCCGGCGAGTTCAAGCGCATCGGCAAGGGCGGCGGCGAGGTCTGGATTCTCGCCTCCTACAATCCGTTGCTCGACGAGAGCGGCAAGCCGTTCGGCGTCGCCAAGTTCGCGACCGACATCACCGCGGAGAAGCTGAAGAACGCCGATCTCGCCGGCCAGATTGCGGCGATCGACAAGGCGCAGGCGGTGATCGAGTTCAACATGGACGGCACGATCATCACCGCCAATGCCAATTTCCTGGCCACGCTCGGCTATTCGCTGGCCGAGATCAAGGGCCATCATCACAGCATGTTCGTCGAGCCAGCCGAGCGCGACGGCGCGGCCTATCGCGAGTTCTGGGCCGCCCTCAACCGCGGCCAGTACCAGGCGGCAGAATACAAGCGCATCGGTAAGGGCGGCAAGGAGGTCTACATCCAGGCCTCCTACAACCCGATCCTCGATCTCAACGGCAAGCCGTTCAAGGTCGTGAAATATGCCACCGACACCACGCGGCAGGTGCTGGTCCGCATGGGCAACGAGCGCGTCCGCGGCATGATGGAATCGGTCGCGGCGGGCTCGGAAGAGCTCAACGCCTCGGTGCGCGAGATTTCCGAGGCCATGACCAAATCGCGTGAGACCGCGTTGAGCGCGGTGGATCAGGTCGCGGCCGCTGACGCCCAGGCCCAGCGCCTCACCGAGGCCGCGCAGGCGATGAGCGGCATCGTCGAGATGATCAACAGCATCACCGGCCAGATCAATCTGCTGGCGCTGAACGCCACGATCGAATCGGCGCGCGCGGGCGAAGCCGGCCGCGGCTTTGCCGTGGTCGCTTCCGAAGTGAAGAGCCTCGCCAACCAGGCCAAGCAGGCGACCGACAAGATCGGCCAGGAGATCGGCAGCCTCAACGGCATCTCCGGCGACGTCGTCAGCGCGCTCGGCTCCATCAAGCAGGCGATCAACAATGTCAGCGAATACGTGACCTCGACCGCCGCCGCCGTCGAGGAGCAGAGCACGGTGACCAACGAAATGTCGACCAGCATGCAGCGCGCGGCAGCGGAGGCAGCGGCGATTGCGGCAAGGGCGTAGCTCAGAATCGTAGGGTGGGCAAAGGCGCGCACTTTGCGCGCCGTGCCCACCATCTGTCCGCGAATTCGCCGTCGCATGGTGGGCACGCTGCGCTTTGCCCACCCTACCGCAGCGTCATTGCTTCGGCAGCTTGGCCTTCAACGCATAGAGCGCATCGAGCGCCTCGCGTGGCGACATCTCGTCGGGGTGCAGCGCCTTCACCGCGTCCATCAACTGTTCGGCCTCGCTCGGCGGCGCGGCTTCGGCGGCGGCGCGCGAGGGCACGGCGAACAGCGGCAGATCGTCGGCCAGCGCACGTGCGGTCTGGCCGCGGTCCTGCGCCTCTAATTTGGCCAGCACCGATTTGGCGCGCGTGATCACGGCCGGCGGCAGGCCGGCGAGCTTCGCCACCTGGATGCCGTAGGAGCGATCGGCCGAGCCCGGCAGCACTTCGTGCAGGAACACGACGTTGCCTTGCCACTCCTTGACCCGCACGGTGGCGTTGAACATCCGCGGCAGCTTGGCGGAGAGCGCGGTCAGCTCATGATAATGCGTCGCGAACAGCGTGCGGCAGCGGTTGCTCTCGTGCAGATGCTCGATCGCGGCCCAGGCGATCGAGAGGCCGTCAAACGTCGCGGTGCCGCGGCCGATCTCGTCGAGGATCACGAGCGCGCGCTCGCCCGCCTGATTGAGGATCGCCGCGGTCTCGACCATCTCCACCATGAAGGTGGAGCGGCCGCGGGCGAGATCGTCGGCGGCGCCGACGCGTGAGAACAGCCGGTCGACGATGCCGATCCGCGCCCGCGAGGCCGGCACGAAACTGCCGACCTGGGCAAGCAGCGCGATCAGCGCGTTCTGGCGCAGGAAGGTCGATTTACCGGCCATGTTGGGACCGGTCAGCAACCAAAGCTGGCCGGACTTTTGCGCAGGTCCCGGCGACAGATCGCAGGCATTGGCGATGAACGGCTCGCCATTGCCCTTCAAGGCCTGCTCGACCACGGGATGGCGGCCCGCCTCGATCGCAAAGCCGAGCGAGGAATCGACCTCGGGCCGCACATAGTTCTCGTCGACCGCGAGTTTTGCGAGCGACGTCGCGGCATCGAGCAGCGCGAAAGCATGGGCCGCGGCGCGCAGATCGTCGCTGATCGCCAGCGCCTTGGCGGAAAGCCGCTCGAAGATCTCGAGCTCGAGCCCGAGTGCGCGGTCGCCGGCATTGGCGATCTTCGCCTCGATTTCGCCAAGCTCGGAGGTGGTGAAGCGCACCTGGCCCGCCAGCGTCTGGCGATGGATGAAAGTCGCGTTCAGCGGCGGCGACATCAGCTTGTCGCCGTGTTGCGCGGTGACCTCGACGAAATAGCCGAGCACGTTGTTGTGGCGGATCTTGAGGCCCTTCACGGAGGTCGTGTCGGCGTAGCGGGCCTGCATCGAGGCCACCACCAGGCGCGAGGCGTCGCGCAGGTTTCGGGCCTCGTCGAGCGCGGGCTCGTAGCCCTCACGGACGAAGCCGCCGTCGCGCTTGATCAGCGGCAATTGCTCGGCGAGCGCGGTTGTGAACTCTGCCGCAAGCTCGCGTGACGGCCGCTGCAAGGCCGCCATCACCGCCGCGATCTCCTGCGGCGGCTGATCGAGCTCGCCAAGCCGCGCCAGCGCCTGATCGGCGGCCACAATGCCGTCGCGCAGACCGGCGAGGTCGCGCGGCCCGCCGCGTCCGACCGACAGCCGGGCCAGCGCCCGCGACATGTCCGGCGCGCCGCGCAGGATGCTGCGGATGTCTTCGCGCGCGGCCGAATCCGCAACAAAGGCGCCGACGGCATCGAGCCGGCGCGCAATCCCCGGTGCATCGGTCAAGGGGGCAGCCAGCCGCTGCGCCAGCAGGCGCGAGCCGGCCGAGGTCACCGTGCAGTCGATCGCGTCGAGCAGCGAGCCGCGGCGTTCGCCGGCAAGCGTGCGTGTCAATTCGAGATTGGCGCGGGTGGCCGGATCGATCGCCATGGTCGCGCCCGAGGCCTCGCGCGCGGGCGGCGACAGCGGCGGATGCTTGCCGACCTGGGTGCGGTCGACATAGGTGACGGCGGCGGCCGCAGCGGTGGCTTCCAGCCGCGTCAGCTGCGCCAGCCCATCCATGGTCGCGACAGCAAAGTAGTCGCACAGGCGCTTTTCGGCGGTGGCGCCGTCGAAGACATCACGGGTCAGCGGCGTCACGGCCGGCAGCTCGCGCAAGGTCGGCCCGAGCTCGCTGTCGTTGTAGAGCGCGTCGGTGACGATCGCCTCGTTCGGATTGATGCGCGCCAGCGTTGCGGCCAGTTCGCCGCCGCTGCATTCCGTCACCACGAACTCGGCGGTCGAGATGTCGATCCAGGCAAGCCCGAAGCGGTCGCCGCCGGCAGACGAGCGCGCCCGCGCGATCGCCAGCAGATAGTTGTTGGCGCGCGCATCGAGCAGCGTGTCCTCGGTCAGCGTGCCCGGCGTGACCAGCCGCACCACGCCGCGCCGCACCACGCTCTTGTTGCCGCGCGCTTTCGCCGCGGCGGGATCCTCGGTCTGCTCGCACACCGCAACCCGGTGCCCGGCGGTGATCAGGCGGTGCAGGTAATCCTCGGAGCGCTCGACCGGAACGCCGCACATCGGGATATCCGCGCCCTGATGCTTGCCGCGCTTGGTCAGGACGATGCCGAGCGTCCTGGAGGCGATCTCGGCGTCCTCGAAGAACAACTCGTAGAAGTCGCCCATCCGGTAGAACAGCAGCAGGCCCGGATGGGCCGCCTTGATCTCAAGGTACTGTTCCATCATCGGCGTGACGCGCGCGGCAGCTTCCGCCTGCGGCGCGGACGTGGGGTCAGGTTCTGGCGCGGGAATGGGCTGTTGCATCGTCATGGGCGGCGCAACCTACAAAATTTCGGCACCTGCTCCTATCGGTTTGGCCGGGGAGGGGAGGTTTTCCACGTTGTCCGTGTAGCGGAAACGGCTGCCACATTTTCCGTTGTCATTCCGGGATGCGCCGCAAGGCGCAGGCCCGGAATCCATAACCCCGGTTCTTGGTTATGGATTCCGGGCTCGCCCTCCGGGCGCCCCGGAATGACGGCTGGGGGAGGTCACGCGCGGGCCCCTCCAAATCACCCGCGAAACCGTCAATTGACCTGCCGCGGGCGCCCTCCTAAAACTCCGCCGACATTGAAGAATTTGGGCCGAACCGCGGCATTCAGGGAGAACAACGATGCGTGACGTCTTTATCTGCGATGCCGTGCGGACCCCGATCGGCCGCTTCGGCGGTTCTCTCGCCAAGGTGCGCGCCGACGACCTCGCGGCGGCCCCGATCAAGGCGCTGATGGCCAAGCACCCCAATCTCGATTGGGCGCAGGTCGACGAAGTGTTCTTCGGCTGCGCCAACCAGGCCGGCGAGGACAACCGCAACGTCGCACGCATGGCGCTGTTGCTGGCGGGCTTGCCGGATTCGGTTCCCGGCCAGACCCTGAACCGGCTCTGCGCTTCCGGCCTCGACGCGGTCGGTGCGGCGGGCCGCGCCATCCGCTCCGGCGAGATCGAACTTGCGATCGCCGGCGGCGTCGAATCCATGACGCGGGCGCCGTTCGTGATGGGCAAGGCGCAGGAAGCCTTCTCGCGCTCGGCCGAGATCTTTGACACCACCATCGGCTGGCGCTTCATCAATCCGCTGCTGAAGGCGCAGTATGGCGTCGACGCCATGCCGGAGACCGGCGAGAACGTCGCCGAGGAATTCCAGGTCTCGCGTGCCGACCAGGACGCCTTCGCGATCCGCTCGCAGCAGCGCGCCGGTGTCGCGATCGCCGCCGGCTATTTTGCCGAAGAGATCATTCCGATCACCATTCCCGGCGGCAAGGCCGGTCCCATCACGGTCGACAAGGACGAGCATCCGCGCCCCGAGACCACGCTGGAAGGTCTCGCCAAGCTGAAGCCGATCGTGCGCAATCCCGGCACGGTCACCGCCGGCAACGCGTCGGGCGTCAATGACGGCGCCGCCGCGATGATCCTCGCCTCGGAAGCCGCCGTGAAGAAGCATGGCCTGACGCCGCGCGCGCGCATCCTCGGCCTCGCCTCCGCCGGCGTGCCGCCGCGCATCATGGGCATTGGACCGGTGCCTGCGACCCGCAAGCTGATGGAGCGGCTCGGCAAGAAGATCAGCGATTTCGACCTGATCGAGCTCAACGAGGCCTTCGCCTCCCAGGGCATCGCCTGCATGCGCCAGCTCGGCGTTGCTGATGATGCCGATTTCGTCAATCCGCATGGCGGCGCCATCGCGCTCGGCCATCCCCTCGGCATGAGCGGCGCGCGCCTGGCGCTGACGGCGGTGCACGGCATGGAAAAGCGCGGCGGCAAGCTCGCGCTCGCCACCATGTGCGTCGGCGTCGGCCAGGGCGTCGCGGTCGCGATCGAGAAGTTGAATTGACGGTCCACGCAGTGGACCGTCATCCCGGGGCAGCCCGACAGGGCTGAACCCGGGATCTCGAGATTCCGGGTTCAGCCCTGCGGGCTGCCCCGGAATAACAGGGAGAAGGATGGCGCCATGATCATCGCGCGCGAGCAGGACGTCACGGCCGCGGCATTGGCCGTGATGGAGCGGACGTCCGATCCGCGGCTGCGCCAGATCATGGTCTCGCTGGTCAAGCATCTGCACGYCTTCGTCCGCGATGTCAGGCTGACCGAGGCCGAATTCCGCGACGCCACGGCGATCCTGGCTGAGCTCGGCAAGCTTTCGACCGACACGCATAATGAAGTCGTGCTGATGGCGGGCTCGCTCGGCGTCTCGCCGCTGGTGTGCCTGCTCAACAATGGCGATCAGGGCAATACGGAGACGGACCAGTCACTGCTCGGACCGTTCTGGCGGTTGAACTCGCCGCGGGTCGAGAATGGCGGATCGATTGTCCGCTCGCAGACGCCGGGTGCGCCGCTGTTCGTCAGCGGCCGCGTCGTCGACAAGGACGGTCGTCCCGTCGCTGGCGCCGAGGTCGATGTCTGGCACGCCTCGCCGGTTGGGCTCTATGAGAACCAGGACCCCGAGCAGGCCGACATGAACCTGCGCGGCAAGTTCACGACCGACCGGGATGGACGCTTCGCCTTCCGTTCGGTGATGATGATTGGCTATCCCATTCCGACCGACGGCGTGGTCGGCCGCCTCCTGAAGGCGCAGGGCCGGCACCCCTATCGTCCCGCGCATCTGCACGCCCTGATCTTCAAGCCCGGATTCAAGGTGCTGATCTCGCAGGTCTACGACCCCGCCGATCCGCATATCGACAGCGACGTGCAGTTCGGGGTGACGCAGGCGCTGATCGGCAAGTTCCTGCGCCACGATTCGCCGCATCCGACCGAGCACGATGTCGCGACGCCCTGGTACTCGCTCGACCACACCTACCGGCTCGAGGCCGGCGAGGCCGTGCTGCCGCGCCCGCCGATAAAATAGTATGCTCATGCCGGATGCCGGGCGCAGGAGGACCGCCAAACCCCGCTTCCCCCGATTAGTTATATCCTATAATGATTGGCGGAAGCGTTGACCGGCCAGACGACAAGGGCCGGGGAGGAGTTCGCCAATGACATTCATCTATCCCACAGACAGCAACAAGGCGCATCCGCTGCCGCTGTCGCCCGAGTACAAGAGCTCGATCAAGCGCGCGCCGAACAAGCCCTTGATTCCGATGCGCCACACCCTGTCGGAGCTGACCGGCCCGGTCTACGGCCACGAGACCGTGCGGGAAGGCGACAACGATCTCACCACCCAGCACACCGGCGAGCCGATCGGCGAGCGCATCATCGTGCACGGCCATGTCCGCGACGAGGACGGCCGCGGCGTGCCCAATTCGCTGGTCGAGATCTGGCAGGCCAATGCCTGCGGCCGCTATGTCCATGTCCGCGACCAGCATCCGGCGCCGCTCGACCCGAACTTTACGGGCGCCGGCCGCACGCAAAGCGATGCCGCGGGCTACTACCGCTTCGTCACCATCAAGCCGGGCGCTTACCCCTGGGGCAATCACCACAATGCGTGGCGTCCCGCCCACATCCATCTCTCGGTGTTCGGCCATTCCTTCGTCACGCGGCTGGTGACGCAGATGTATTTTCCGGCCGATCCGCTGTTCCCGTTCGACCCGATCTTCAACTCGGTGCCGGACGAGAAGGCGCGGGCGCGGATGGTCTCGTCGTTCGATCTCGAGAACACCCAGCCCGAATGGGCGCTGTGCTACCGCTTTGACATCGTGCTGCGCGGCAAGGACGCCACGCCAATGGAGACGAAGTAACGTGCAGGACAACGGTATCACCCCATCGCAGACCGTCGGTCCGTTCTTCAAATACGGCCTGACGCCAACCGGCGAATACGCCTGGAACGACGCGTTCACGAACTCGACGCTGACACCCGACGTCACCGGTGATCGCGTCCGCATCGAGGGCCGCGTGTTCGACGGCGACGGCGTCGTCGTGCCCGATGTCATGCTGGAGATCTGGCAGGCGGATGCGCAGGGGCGCTTTGCAGATCCCCAGGACAAGCGCGCGCTGTCCAACGCCAGCTTCCGCGGTTTCGCCCGCTGCGGCACCGACAAGGACGGCCATTATTCCTTCGAGACCATCAAGCCCGGCACGGTGCCGGATCCGGACGGCAAGCCGCAGGCGCCGCACATTGTGCTTGCGGTATTTGGCCGCGGCATGCTGCGGCACCTCTACACCCGCATCTATTTCAGCGACGAAGCCGGCAACGCCGCCGATCCCGTGCTGGCGCTGGTGCCGGCCGACCGCCGCGCGACGCTGATCGCTGTGCGCGAGGCCGGCAAGCCGGTGTTTCGCCTCGACTTGCGGCTGCAGGGCGGCGACGAGACGGTGTTCTTCGACGTGTGAGGCAACGCGTGCCGGCGATATCTACAGCCGGCACGCGTTTCTCATCCAGCGCAGCTGCGCCCGCTGCCGATCCTCTTCACGTTTGTGCGTCAGTCTCCCTGACTCAAAACCGATGGTTTGACGTCCCATTCCCGTAGTATTGCGGAGCTCGCGCGATACAATTCTGGCGCGAAGAAAGTCCGTATTTACCGTATTCGTCTAGGGTCGCCGCGGTTTCGACGCATGCCCCCGGATTGCTTTATGAAAATTCGCCTGTCGTTGTCCTCCGCGATCATCGCGTTCGGAATCGTTCTCGCCATCGGCTTCACCGCGGTGGTTTCGACCAGCCTCTACGCCCTGAAAGAACTGAAGGTCGGCGGACCGCTCTATTCCGACATCAAGCTGGGCAACGACCTCATCGCCGACATCCTGCCGCCGCCGGAATACGTCATCGAGGCCTATCTCGAGGCGACGCTGGCGATGCGCGAGCCGGACCAACTGGCGGCCCATGGCGAGCGCCTGGTTCAGCTCCGCAAGGATTACGACGAGCGCAAGGCGTTCTGGGTCGGCTCCAGCCTCTCGGCCGACCTGAAGACGGCGCTGGTGTCAAAATCCGACGCCGAGGTGCAGAAATTCTGGAAACTCCTGTCCGACCAGCTGCTGCCCTCCCTCAAGGCCAAGGACAGCGCCGCTTCCGAGCGCGCCTATGCGCAGCTCAAGGACGCCTACACGGCGCATCGCGCCGTCATCGACAGCATCGTCGAGAACGCCAACAAGCAGAATGCCGACATGGAGAAGCTGGCCGCGGACCGCGACAGCTCGATTCTCTACATCCTCCTCGGCGTGACCGCTGCCGTCCTGGCCTTCATTGCCGCGGGCCTGCTCGGCGTTGCGCTCGGCGTGGTGCGCCCGATCGTGCGCATGACAGATACGATGCAGAAGCTTGCAACCGGCGACATCGCCGCCGACATCCCCTTCGCGCACCGTCAGGACGAGGTCGGCTCGATGGCAGGGGCACTGCTGGTGTTCAAGCAGGCGGCGGTCGACAACGCCCGGCTGCGCGAAGAACAGCTGGAGAAGGAGCAGGAGGCGGCGCTTGCCAAGCGCGGCGCCCTGCACCAGATGGCCGAGACGGTGGAGCGGGAAACCGGCCGCTCGGTCGACACCGCGAGCGCCGCGACCCAAGGCGTCGAACGGGCTGCCTCCAGCCTGTCCGAGATCGCGCGGTCGTTGTCCACGGAGTCGCAGGCGGTGGCTTCGGCATCCACGCAGGCCCTGAGCAGTTCGCAAACCGTTTCCACCGCGGCCGATCAACTGAGCGCCTCGATCCGGGAGATCGCGACCCAGGTCGCACGCACCAGCACCGTCACCAAATCGGCGGTCACCGGCCGCGAGCAGGCGCGTTCCACCATTCAGGCGCTGGCCGGCTCGGTAAAGAAGATCGCCGAGGTTTCCGACCTGATCGGCGGCATCGCTGGCCAGACCAACCTCTTGGCACTCAACGCCACGATCGAGGCGGCGCGCGCCGGCGAAGCCGGCCGCGGCTTCGCGGTGGTCGCGGCCGAAGTGAAATCCCTGTCCGACCAGACCGCCAAATCGACCGAGGAGATCACGCGCCTGATCGCCGAGATCCAGGCCTCGACGCAGGCCGCGGTCGACGCCGTCGAGACCATGGGAGGCCATATCGTCGAGATCGACGGTGTGGCGACATCGGTCGCCGCAGCGATGGAACAGCAGGATGCGGCGACACGGGAGATCGCGCGGTCGATTTCCGAATCGGCCTCCGCCGCAAAGGAAGTCTCGGCCAAGATCGCCAATGTCAGCCGCGACGCCGGTTCGGTGAACGAGCGCGCCGCGGAGGTCAGGCAGGCGATCGCAGGCATGGCGGCCAATCTGGAATCTCTGCGGTCGGTCGTGGTCCGGACCGTGCGCGATTCGACCGCCGCGGCTTAAGCCCGGTATCAGGTCGGCCGCTGGTGCCCGGGGTTGTGATCGTGCAGTATGGCGCGGGACAGGGGCATCGTGGTTCATGGCACTTCCACAATTGCCGGCGGTCGTTGAGCCCGCCCAACTGACGGCCGCACTGCGCAGGGCCGGTGCGCTGGACCGCGGCGCGGTCCGCGAAGTGAAGGTGCTGCACCAGCGCGACACCGTCTTGTCACATATTGTCAGGCTCGGCCTTCGCTATGTCGGGGAATCCGCCGGCGCCCCGCAGTCGTTGATCCTGAAGACAGCGCATTCCGCTTTCGCAAAGACGCTTGCAGACGGCGGCCGGCATGAAGTGGCCTTCTACACGCAGCTCGCGCCGAAATTGGCGCCGGGGCTCGTGCCGCGCTGCTTCGACGGAAGCTTCGAAGAGGAGAGCCAGACCTGGCATCTCCTGCTCGAGGACCTCACCGACAGCCATGAGATCGCAACCCAATGGCCGCTGCCGCCCGCGCGCGAGCAGGCAACGGCGATCGTCACGACGCTGGCGGGCTGGCACGCGGCGTGGTGGGATCACGCCAGTCTCGGCGAGAGCGTCGGCTCCTGGGCGAGCGGCGACGACAGCACGAGACACATGGAGGCTTTCGCCGGGCACTACGACCGTTTTGCTGATCTGCTCGGCGACCGGCTCAGCGAGGAGCGCCGCATCCTCTACCGGCGGCTCATCGATCAGTCAGCTCGGCTATCCCAGCGCTATCATGCGCGGCGTCACGTCAGCATCACCCATGGCGATGCCCACACCTGGAATTTCCTGCTGCCGCGCGCCGGCGTCGCCGACACCGTACGGGTCTTCGATTTCGACCTGTGGAACATCAACGTGCCAACCGGCGACCTCGCCTACATGATGGCGATGCAATGGTATCCGGACCGCCGGCAGGCGCTCGAGCGAGCGCTGCTCAACCGTTACCATGACACGCTGCTGGCGCACGGCGTCAGTGGTTACACCCGCGGCGCGCTCGATCAGGACTATCGCTGGTCGGTGCTCTGGCACATCACCAAGCCGGTCTGGCAGTGGAGCATCAACCTTCCGCCGTTGATCTGGTGGAATAATCTGGAGCGGGTGATGCTCGCGGTCGACGATCTCGGCTGCGAGGAGTTTTTGGGGTAGCTCACCCGACAGATTCAGTGTCGTCCCGGCGAAGGCCGGGACGACGGCGGAGTTTGTGGCAGGACGACAGTGCCTACTCCATCACCGCATGCTCCGGCCCCGCGGCCTGCTTGCGCAGCGTGGCCTTGGTGGAGCCGATCAACAATGCGAGCGGGATGGTGCAGAGGATGAAGACCATCACCAGCATATAGTCGTGCGCGAAGGCGATGATCTGCGCCTGCACGTTGACCATCCTGTCGGCCATGGCGCGGCCCGCGTCGGTGGACAGGTTGATCATGCCGCTGACGCTGGGCATCTGGAGCGCGTGGTTGAACGGATTGATGTGTTCGGACAGGATCGCATAGGTCCGCCGCGTGCCCTGCGTCAGCTGGGCGATGACGACGGAAATGCCGACCGAGCTCGCGACGTTGCGCATCAGGGTCAGCATCGCGGTGCCGTCGGTGCGCAGCTGGTTCGGCAGGGACAGGAACGCCACCGTCGAGAGCGGCACGAAGACGAGGCCGAAGCCAAAACCCTGGATGATGCTGACGGTCACGATCTCCGGCACCTGGGTCAGGTCGGTCCAGCCGGTCATCTGGAACAGCGAGCCTGCGGTCAGCGTCAGGCCCGCGATGATCAGCGTGCGCGCCTCGACATAGCGCATCATGCGGCCGACCAGCATCATGGCGAAGAAGGTGCCGAAGCCGCGGCTCGCCAGCAGCAGGCCGGCGGTGATGATCGGATAGCCGATCACGTTCTGCATGTAGGGCGAGGCCAGCGCCATGGTCGAGAACAGCACGAGCCCCATCACGATCATGAACATGCAGCCGGTGACGAAATTGCGGTCCTTGAACAGCGCGAAGCGGATGAACGGCGTCGAGGTCGTGAAGGAGTGCGCGACGAAGAAATAGAAGGCGACGGCCGAGACGATGAACTCAGCGATGATCTCGTTGGATTCGAGCCAGCCCAACTGCTCGCCGCGGTCGAGCGCGAGCTGGAGCGAGCCGATCGCGACCGCCAGTGCGGCGAAGCCGAACCAGTCGAATTTGAGACTGAGGTCCTTTTTGGTCTCATCCATGAAGACGATCAGCCCGAGCACGGTGATCGCGCCGAACGGCAGGTTGACGAAGAACACCCAGTGCCAGGAATAGGTCTCGGTCAGCCAGGCCCCTAACGAGGGGCCCATGATCGGGCCCATCATCACGCCCATGCCCCAGATCGACATTGCCTTGGCGCGTTCCTGGAGCGTGTAATAGTCGAGCATGACCGACTGCGACAGCGGCACCAGCGCGGCGCCGAACACGCCTTGCAGCAGGCGGAACAGCACCATCTGGTTGATGTCCTGCGCCAGCCCGCACAGCACGGAGGCGAAGGTGAAGCCGGCCGCGCAGATGACGAAGATGCGCTTGCGGCCGAAGCGGTTGGAGATCCAGCCCACCGGCGCGGTCATGATCGCGGCGGCGACGATGTAGGAGGTCAGCACCCAGTTGATCTGGTCCTGCGAGGCCGACAGCGTGCCCTGCATGTAGGGCAGGGCGACGTTGGCGATGGTGGTGTCCAGCGCCTGCATGATGGTCGCGGTCATGGCGCAGATCGTCACCATGTTCCGGCGCAGGCCGGGGACCATCAGGCTGGCATTGGGACCGGACATCGGATCAGTCCTTGTCTCAATCTTTGTCTTGGTTCGCCGCCGCCGACAGCCCGAACAGGCCGGCGAGCGAGCGCTTATGGCCGGTGTCGATGGTGGCATAGACGCTCATGCCGGCCTTCAGCTTCCGCACATATTTGTCGGTCTCGTCGAAATAGATCCGGATCGGCACGCGCTGCACCACCTTGACGAAATTGCCGGTGGCGTTCTGCGGCGGCAGGATCGCGAACTGCGCGCCGGTGCCGGGCGAGAGCGAGCCGATCTTGCCCTTGAAGACATGGTTCGGGAACGCGTCGACCTCGAGCGTGACGGGCTGGCCTTCGGTGACGTAGGTGAGGTCGCTCTCCTTCGGATTGGCATCGACCCAGGGATGGGCGACGTCGATGATGGAGAATACCGGCGTGCCGGCGGTGACGTAGCGGCCGAGCTGAATCTGCTCGACCTGGGTCGCAACGCCGCCCATCGGGGCGCGTACCACGGCATGGTCGAGATTGCGCTCGGCGTTGTCGAGCTTGGACTTGGCCTGGGCGTAAGGCGGGAATTTTTCCAGCGGCAAGTCGGTGTCGCCGAGCAGTTGGGTCTTGGCCGCCGAGATCTGCTGCTTGACGTATTGCGCGATCGAGCCGGACGTCACCAGCGCGTTCGCCGCGTTGTCGAGGTCGAGCTGCGAGCCATAGCTGTTCTTCACCAGCGCCTGCTTGCGCTCGACGTCGCGCTGCTTGAGGTCGACGCCCTGCTGGGCGAGATTGAGCATGTCGCCGTAGATCTTGATGTTGGCGCGGAGGTTGTCATAGGTCGACTGCGCCTGCGCGAGCTGCGCCCTGGCCTCGTCCACCGCGAGGCGGAACGGCACCGGGTCGATCTCGAACAGCTCGTCGCCCTGCTTGACGAGCTGGCCTTCCCTGACGACGACCTTCTCGATCTTGCCGGAGATGTCGGGCGTCACCAGCACCTTCTGCGCGCCGACATAGGCGTCATCGGTGCCGACATAGCGGCCGCCATTGAGATAGAAGGTGAAGCCGGCGACGGCCACCACAACCGGCAGCACGACCATCAGCAGGAAGCGGCGATAGCGGCGCAGGCCGGCGATCAGGCGGCGGCGCGGGTTGGTGCCGGCCTTCTTGGTGGGCTTGCCGCTGTCGTTCTTCTGCTCCGGCTGGAATTTCAGGACCTGATCAGCCATAGCGTTGCTCCTTGCGCGCCTGTTCCGCTCCGCTGGTCTGGATCGCGTTACGCACGTTTTCCTTGATGGATTCGAGTTGGGTGAGGAGACGGTGGGCGTCCGCCGGATTGATGCCGTCGAGGGCGTTGGCGGTGATTTCGGACCGCAGCCCGCTCATCCGGCCGAGCAGCGTCCGGCCGGCCTTCTTCAGGTACAGGCGTTTGACGCGGCGGTCCGAGGCGTCATTGCGGCGCTCCAGCCAGTCATTGTCGCAGAGCTTGTCGATCAGGCGCGTCAGCGTGATCGGCTGCACCTCGAGCAGCTCGGCGAGTTCCGACTGCTTCATGCCTTCGCTGCGCTCGACCTTGGCCAGCACCGCCCATTGCGCGCGGGTGATGCCGAAGCGCGACGCCTCCTTGTCGGCGTAGACGCGCAGCAGGCGATAGAGCTCGGCAAGCGTAAACAGGAAGTTCTGGTCCACGGGCCCCCGGCTCATGAGCTTGGTCTCCAATAAGCTTGGAATACAATAAGCAAGCTTATGATTTTTTCATGGCAGGTTAATGCGACGCTGTCCCGCCGGAAAAGCATGGCTGACAGCCGCGCGTGGCCCGGCCTTTGGGTTCCCCAGCCAAAATGCTAGAACGCAAGGCAATGACCCTCGCAAAACCGGCATTTCCCGCGCCCGACCACGATCACGGCCGCTGCACTGCGGAAGCACTGTCGCATGCCGAAGCGGTCTGCGAGCAACGCGCGCAGAAATTCACGCCGATTCGCCGCCAGGTGCTCGGGGCTCTGCTCTCGAGCCACCGGCCGCTGGGGGCCTACGAGGTGATCGACGAGCTCGCCAAGGCGATGCCCCGGCCGGCGCCGATCACGGTCTACCGTGCTCTCGATTTCTTGATGGCGAACGGCCTGGTGCACCGCATCGAAAGCCGCAACGCCTATCTCGCCTGCGCCGCCCACGACCACGACGCCACCTCCGCGGTGGCGTTCCTGATCTGCGAGCGTTGCGGCCTGGTTGGCGAGATTCCGTCAGCGTCCTTTGCGCAAGACCTCAACGCCGCGGCGCGCGCGTCAGGCTTTGCGCCGAAACTGTCCGTGGTGGAGATCACGGGCATCTGCACCCATTGTCAGAAAACATCTTGAAGCAACAACGGCGCGAAGCCGGTTTTCGGGAAGAAATGTCCACACCTCAAGCAATACAATCGGTCGGGCGTCCTCTCAGCGCCGGCGCCATCGCCCTGATGCTCATGCTGTGCCTGACCTGGGGCTTCAACCAGATCGCGGTGAAGCTGGTGCTGCCGGACATCCCGCCGATGCTGCAGGCGATGATCCGCTCGATGGGCGCGTTGCCGGTACTGTTCATCATCGGCAGCCTGCGCGGGGTCAAATTCTTCGAGCGTGACGGCACCTGGAAGCCGGGCCTCATCGCCGGGCTGATGTTCGGCATCGAGTTCGTGCTGATCTTCCAGGGCCTGCGCCTCACCCCTGCGTCTCGCGCGGTGGTGTTTCTCTACACCGCTCCGTTTTTCGTCGCGCTCGGCTCCTACCAGGTGCTCGGCGAGCGGCTCGGCGGCGCGCAATGGCTGGGGCTCGCCGTCAGCTTTGCCGGCGTCGCGCTCGCGATCGGTGTGCCGCAGCCCAATGTCGATTCACACGTTCTGCTCGGCGATCTCATGATCGTCGGCGGCGCGGCGCTGTGGGCTGCAACCACACTGGTTGCCAAGAGCACCCGGCTGCGCTTCGCCGCGCCCGAGAAGGCGCTGGGCTATCAGGTCGCGACCTCGATCCCGATCCTGGGCTTCGCCGCCTGGCTGTTCGGCGAATCCATCACCCACACGCCGGCACCGCTGTCCCTGGCCTTGATGGCCTTCCAGGCGATCTGGGTGGTAGGAACCACGTTCACGCTTTGGTTCGCGCTGGTGAAGACCTATTCGGCCAGCAAATTGTCCGCTTTTACCTTCATCACCCCTTTGTTTGGCGTGGTGGGTAGCTATTTCATCATGCACGACACCTTGAGCCTGACTTTCGGGGCGGCGGCCGTCCTTGTAATTGCTGGGCTTTTTCTGGTTAACCGTCCGAGCCAAGTGGCTGCGGCGCCGCGCGATGCATTGCTGAACGTCACCAAAACCTGATATTTGGACCCCATGAACAAGCTCGAAAACCCTCTCGATTCCGACATCGCGGGCCCGGCGCCCCGGCACCGCACCACCCAGGTCAAGGTCGGCGACGTTGCCGTCGGCGGCGGTGCGCCGATCGTCGTGCAGTCGATGACCAACACCGACACCGCCGATATCGACGGCACCATCGCTCAGGTCGCAGCGCTCGCGCGCGCCGGCTCCGAAATGGTTCGCATCACCGTGGACCGCGAGGAGGCCGCCGCCGCCGTCCCGCACATCCGCGACGGCCTTGCCAAGCGCGGCATCACAACGCCCTTGATCGGCGACTTCCATTATATCGGCCACAAGCTGCTCGCGGCCTATCCGGCCTGCGCCGAGGCGCTCGCCAAGTACCGCATCAATCCCGGCAATGTCGGCTTCAAGGACAAGCGCGATACCCAGTTCGCCGACATCATCGAGATCGCGAACAAGAACAACAAGCCGGTGCGCATTGGCGCCAATTGGGGTTCGCTCGACCAGGAGCTGCTGACCAAGCTGATGGACGAGAACGCCGCCTCGGCCAATCCGCGCGACGTGCGTGCGGTGACGCGCGAGGCGATGGTGCAGTCGGCGCTGCTCTCGGCCGCGCGCGCCGAAGAGCTCGGCATGCCGAAGGACCGCATCATCCTCTCGGCCAAGGTCTCGGCCGTGCAGGATCTGATCGCGGTCTACCAGGATCTTGCGTCACGTTCCGATTACGCCATCCATCTCGGCCTCACCGAGGCCGGCATGGGCACCAAGGGCATCGTCGCCTCCTCGGCCGCGCTCGGCATTCTGCTGCAGCAGGGCATCGGCGACACCATCCGCATCTCGCTGACGCCGGAGCCCGGCGGCGACCGCACCCGCGAGGTGCAGGTCGGCCAGGAACTCTTGCAGACCATGGGCTTCCGCACCTTCGTGCCGCTGGTCGCGGCCTGCCCCGGCTGCGGCCGCACCACCTCGACCACGTTCCAGGAGCTGGCCCGCTCGATCCAGGATTTCATCCGCGACGAGATGCCGGCCTGGAAGACGAAATATCCGGGCGTGGAAGAGCTCAACGTCGCGGTGATGGGCTGCATCGTCAACGGCCCCGGCGAATCCAAGCATGCCAATATCGGCATCTCCTTGCCCGGCACCGGCGAAGCCCCGGCCGCGCCAGTCTTCGTCGACGGCAAGAAGTTCCGCACGCTGCGTGGCCCGACCATCTCCGCCGACTTCAAGGCGCTGGTGATCGACTACATCGACCAGCGCTACGGCCAGGGCGCCAAGGTGCCGGTGACCGCGGCGGAGTAGTTTTTTTACTCCGCTAGCGCCCCACACTCCGCTGTCGTCCCGGCGAAGGCCGGGACCCATAACCCCAGGCAGGGGTTATGGTGCGAGATGGTGGTTGCGAGTCTTCGTCAAACGCGATCCTGTGGTTATGGGTCCCTGCCTTCGCCGGGACGACACTGTGTTTGCGGTGCAGATTGCACATCCCTCACCGCGCGCTACGATGTCTCCAATCAAGAACGATCGGGAGACAACACCCATGAGCTCACTCGCCGGCAAGCAGGGTCCGCGCTACCGCCACACCGCCGATGACGGCGCGCCCTACGAGACCATCGCGGTCGAAAAGCTCACGCCCATCATCGGCGCGGAGATATCCGGCGTCGACATCGGCAAGCTCGTCTCGGACGATGCGCGCTCCAACCGGCAGATGGACGAGGTCCATCGCGCGCTCGCCGAAAACCTCGTGATCTTCTTCCGCGACCAAGAGATCACGCCACAGCAGCACCTTGCCTTCGGCCGCAAGTTCGGCGAGCTGCATTTTCATCCGGCCGCGCCCCACGAGGACGAAGACCCGGCGCTGATGAAGATCTATGCGGACAAGAATTCGCCGCGCGCCAACGGCGAGGGCTGGCATTCCGACGTGTCCTGCGACCTCGAGCCGCCGATGGGCTCGATCCTCTACATCAAGCAATGCCCGCCGCGCGGCGGCGACACGCTGTTCGCCAACATGTACGCCGCCTATGAGGCGCTGTCGGACCGCATGAAGGCCTATCTCGATGGCCTCACCGCGCTGCATGACGGCGAGCCGATCTATCGCGGGCTCTATGCCAATTACGGCGTCGCCGACCGTCCGTCCTATCCGAACGCCGAGCATCCGGTGCTGCGCACGCACCCGGTCACGGGCAAGAAGGCGCTCTACGTCAACCGCGGCTTCACCCGCCACATCAACGGCATCCCGCGCGACGAGAGCGATGCGATGCTCGCCTATCTCTACCAGCACGCCGAAAACCCGCTGTTCCAGTGCCGCTTCCGCTGGACCGAGAACGCCATCGCGTTCTGGGACAACCGCTGCACCCAGCACCGCGCGATGTGGGACTACTGGCCGCACACCCGGTCGGGCACGCGCGTGACGGTGAAGGGCGAGCGGCCCGTGTAGGCGCCGCTTCTTGCGTTGACGTCCTCCCGCTCCCGCGCCAATCTTCCCAAAAAAACAAATAGGGAGGATCCGCGATGCTCCGCGCCGAGGACAACAAATTCCTGACCGAGGCCGGCCCGGGAACGGGCATGGGCGAGCTGTTGCGCCGCTTCTGGATTCCCGTCCTTCTGTCCGAAGAACTGCCCGAGCCCGACAGCGAGCCCAAAAAGATCACCGTGCTCGGCGAAGAGCTGCTCGCCTTCCGCGACTCCCGCGGCGTGGTCGGAATCATCGATCAATACTGCCCGCATCGCGGCGCCAATCTCTGGCTCGGACGGAACGAGGAATGCGGCATCCGCTGCGTCTATCACGGCTGGAAGTTCGACACCGACGGCCGTTGCGTCGACATGCCGACCTCCTATCCGGATATCAACGCCAAGGACCTGATCCGCATCAAGTCCTATCCGGTGCGCGAATGGGGCGAGATGATCTGGGCCTATATGGGCCCGCTTGATGCCATGCCTGAGTTGCCCGATCTCGAAATGGCGCTGCTGCCGGCCTCGCATCGTTACGTCAGCAAGAAATGGCAGGACTGCAACTGGGTGCAGGCGCTGGAAGGCTCGATCGACACCGCGCATTTTACTTTTGCGCATCTCTCCTTCGACAAGGAGGAGAACGAGAGTCTGGACATCAAGAAGCATTTCGTGAATCCGATCGCGCGGATGTCGAGCGACCACATGCGCTGGATCGCCGAGGACCCGCGTCCAGTTATCAAGATCGCCCCGCACGACGCCGGCCTCACCATCGCCGGCGGCCGGCTCACCGGCAGCGACAACATCTACTGGCGTATCGCGCAGTTCCTGATGCCGTTCCACGCCTACGCGCCGAGCGCGATGCCGGGCGAGAACATCTTTGGCCAGACCTTCGTTCCCGTGACCGATACCAATTGCTGGATCTACACCTATGCCTGGAATCCGGAGCGGCCGCTGACGCAAGCCGAACGCGACGCCTATGACCGCGGCAACGGCGTGATCGCGGAGGTCGACGACAATTACGTGCCGCTGCGCCACAAGGGCAATGATTACCTGATCGACCGCAAGCTCCAGAAGACGAGGAGCTATACCGGCATCAAGGGCGTCTCCGAGCAGGACGCCGCCGTGCAGGACAGCCAGGGCCCGATCGCCGACCGCACCCGCGAGCATCTCGGCCCGACCGATCTCGGCATCATGCATTTCCGCAAAGTCGTGATGGATCTGGCTCGCGCGCTCCAGCGCGGCGAAGCGCCGCCGCAGGCCGCGCATCAGGATCGCTACGCGGTGCGCTCCGGCGCCTGCGTCACCAGCAGGGCCAAGGACCTGCCCGCGGTGATGCTGGAGCGTTTCGGCGACGTCGCAGGCTTTGTCGGCCGTCCCCGGATCGCAGCGGCGGAGTAGGGCTTGGGCCAATCGCGCAGCATCATTGCAGTTCTCGTCGCGTCGACCCTGCTGGCGTCGCTTGCCCCTGTCGGGCGCGGACATGCCGCTGCCGCGCGAACGATGGCGAAGCCCGAGCCCAAGTCCAAGCCCAAGTCCAAGCCGAAGCCGCCGGCGCCATCGGCCAGATGTGAGATGCCGAAATTCCGGATCGTCGTGGATGTCGGGCACACTCCGGACTCCTACGGCGCGCTGAGCGCGCGCAATGATACGGAATTCGGCTTCAACTTCCGGCTCGGAAAGCTGATCACGGCGAAACTCAGGGACCAGGGCTTTGCCGCAACCCGCCTGCTCGTCACGGACGGCAAGGCGCGGCCGAGCCTGTTCAAGCGCGTCAGTGCCGCGAATGACGGCCGGGCCGATCTCCTGCTGTCGATCCATCACGACTCAGTGCCGGACAAGCTGCTCGAGACCTGGGAATTCGACGGCGCGATGAGTTATTTCAGCGATCGGTTTTCAGGCCATTCGCTATTCGTATCCGAACGCAATTCGCACTTCGCCACCAGCCTGTTGCTGGCCCGGATGATCGGCCGGCAGTTGAAAGAGCAGGGCCTGCATTATGCCAGCCAATACACCTTGCCGGTGATGGGACGCTACCGCCGCCAGCTGCTCGACAAGGATGTCGGCGTCTACCGCTATGACGGGCTCGTCGTGCTGTCGCGAACGAACAGCGCCGCGGTGCTGCTCGAAGCCGGTTCCATCATCAACCGCGACGAGGAAATGGCGATGAACTCCCCGGAGCGGCAGGAACTGATTGCGGGAGCCGTCGCGGCGGCGATGGGGGAGTTTTGCGAGAGGCGGTAGTGCTGACATCGGGCGTCGCGATGCTCACCGTCGTCGTCCTGGCGAAAGCCAGGACCCATTACCCCAAGGAGAAGTCGCGGAGCCATGCTGGCAACCGCGAGTCTTCGTCAAACTGCTCCCTGTGGTAATGGGTCCTGGATCTTCGCTCGCTATTGGACAACGCTACGCGTTGCCAAGCGCTCGCTTGTCCAGGACGACGTGGTGAGTGATTATTTTCTCAGCTGTCGTCCCGGCGAAGGCCGGGACCCATAGCCTCAGGGAGCGGTTGTGGCGCGAAGCTGATAACCGCGGGCCTTCGTCAAACTACTCCCTGTGGTTATGGGGCCCGGCCTTCGCCGGGACGACGGGACACCTACAGCGGCACCCCGCGATACTCCCGGTTGGCCAAACTCGCCTCTTCGAGATCGAGGTCGCGCTCGATCCGCCGCCTCGTCTCGTCGGTGATCTGGCCGTCGCGCAAGAGGTCGTGGATGAAGCGGCGCTCGGCGACGATCAGCTCGCGGGTCAGCGCGGTGCCGGCGGCTGAGACGTCGTGGTGGGCGGGATCGAGCGAGTCCGGGAGCTGGTTGGCGCGGATCTCGTGACGCGCGCGCAAGAGCCGCATCACTTCCTCGGAAACCTCTTTCTTCCCCGTCAGCGCGTCGAGCGATTTCAGCGCGGCGTCGAGCGCCTGGCGCCGCGCGGCGATCTCGGCCTCGTGCTCGGCGACATGCTCGCTGCGGCCGGCCTCTGCGACGCCGAGCCAGCGCACCACCGGCGGCAGCGTCAGGCCGACCCCGATCAGCGTGGTGAAGATGACGCCGAAGGCGACGAACAGGATCAGGTCGCGATACGGAAAGGCCTCGCCGCCCGGCAGCGTGAACGGCAGCGCCAGCGCGGCGGCCAGCGACACCGCGCCGCGCACGCCGGTGAAGGCAAGCACGAACGGCCATTGCCATGGCGGCGACGGATCGCGCTGGCGCAGCGATTTGCTGAGGATCCGCGGCAGATAGGTCGCGGGATAGAGCCAGGCGAAGCGCGCGATCACGATGATCACCAGGACGACGGCGGTCGCGATGAGGATATCGTCGAGCGGGAACGCTTTCGATTTCTCGTAGAGCGCGCGCATCTGGAAGCCGGTGAGCAGGAACAGCAAGCCCTCGATCAGATAGATCACGAGGTCCCAGAAGAAGATGCCTTGCAGGCGCGTCGCGGACGAGATCAGGAGCGGGCCGTTCCAGCTGACATAGAGGCCGCAGGCCACCGTCGCGATCACGCCGGAGCCGCCGACATGCTCGGGCAGCCAGTAGGAGACGTAGGGCGTGATCAGCGACAGCGTCAGCTCGACCTGCTGATCTTTCGCCCATCTGCGGAAGCGCAGCGAAAGCCAGCCGACGCCGATGCCGAAGGCGATCTCCCCGGCGACAATCAGGAAGAATTCTCCTGCCGCCAGAGGCACCGAGAAATGCCCGACCGTGATGGCGGCGAGCGCAAAGCGGTAGAGGATCAGCGCGGTGGCGTCGTTGGCGAGCCCTTCGCCTTCGAGAATGACCAGGAGCCGGCGCGGCATGTTCAGCCGCCGCGCGATCGCGAGCGGCGCCACCACGTCGGGCGGCGCGACGATGGCGCCGAGCAGGAAGCCGATGGTCCAGGGCAGGCCGATCATATAATGCGTGGCGGCCGCCACAAGTGCCGCGGTGAAGATGACCGCGCCGACCGCGAGCAGCACGATCGGGCGCAGATTGTTCCTGAACTCGCGCCAGCTCATCGCGACGCTCGCCGAGTAGATCAGCGGCGGCAGCACCATCAGCAGCACCAGTTCCGGCGGCAGCTCCACAGGCGGCATGCCCGGCACGAAGGCGAGGCCGACGCCGGAAAGCATCAGCAAAATGGCAGGCGCGATGTTGAAGCGGCGGGCGACAAGCGCGGTGCCCGCCAGCACCGCGAGCAGGATGAGAAAGGTCTGAAATTTTGCTGCGATCATGGCCTGTCTTGGCCCGGAAGCGGCCAAAAGGTCAATGCGTCGCGGCTCACGCCAGCCGTTCGGCCACCATGCGTCCGACGCTTGCGAATACGGCGTCGATCTGCGCGGCGTTGGGCCTGCCGCCCTGGGTATAGGCCGCGATCAAGATCGGCGCATCGGGCCTGGGCCAGATGACCGCGATATCGCCCGATGCGTCCTTGCCGTTGTTGCCGGTCTTGTCGCCGATCTTCCAGGCCGCGGGCAGGCCGCCGCGCAGCCGGTTCGCACCGGTCTTGCAGCCCACCATCCATTCGGTGAGCTGGGCGCGCGACGCCGGCGACAACGCCTCGCCCGTCACCAGCCGCCGCAGATTGCCGGCCATCGCCGCCGGCGTGGTGGTGTCGTGGGGATCGCCGGGCGGGGAGCGATTGACCTCAGGCTCGTTGTGGTCGATCCGTGAGGTGGTGTCGCCAAGCGATCGCCAGAACGCGGTGAGGGCGGCTGGCCCGCCGATCCGCGCCAGCAGCAAATTGGCGCAGGTGTTGTCGCTGAGCTCGACGATTGCCTTGCACATCTCGGCAACCGACATCTTGCCGGCCGCGAGATTTTGCTTGGCAACGGGCGCATAGCTCAGCAGGTCGGCCTGGCCGTAAGGGATCACGGCCGCGAGCTGCTCCTCGCCGCGATCGACCCGCGCCAGCACGCAGGCCGCGAGCGAGGCCTTGAACGTCGAGCACATGATGAACCGCTCGTCGGCGCGCCAGGCGATCTTCGCGCCGGTCGCGAGGTTCTCGGCATAGACGCCGATCCGTCCGCCGCTTTCGCGCTCGTATGATTCGAGCTCGGGCACAGCGTCCGCGGCGAACGCGGGGCTGGCGGCCATCGAGCAGAGTGATGCGAGTAGGGAGCGACGATCGAGCAGCATGGGGCACTTTCAGGCGGATGAAGGTGGGGCGTCGTCATTGCGAGCGCAGCGAAGCAATCCAGTCTGTCTCCGCGGAGAGATTTCTGGATTGCTTCGCTGCGCTCGCAATGACGGAGAATGCGGGACGAGTGCCGCAGATTTCGGACAGCGGAAGGTCGAGTCCCTCACTCCCTCAGGTCATACCGGTACGATTTCGACACGATCTGCCAGCCGTCCGCGAGCTTCATCGCCACCAGATAGTCGGTGAAGAAACGTGGCGGCAATTGGCACCGCACCTTGATGAAGGCGGTCTTTTCGTCGGACCGGTCGATGGTGACGATGAAATCCTCACGCGGCTTGCCTTCGGCCTTGGCGGAGGCCCGCTTGCGCACGCGGTCGAGCCAATCCGGTACGGTCAGCACCTGCAATTCGCCCTTCTCGACCCAGCGCAGATCGGCCGAGGGATGGAAGATGGTGCCGAGCTTTTCGGCGTCGCCCTCGTAAAGTCCGTCAAAATAGCTTTGCACGACGGCTTCGACGCTCGAACGGTTCTGGCTCACGGGTCATCCCTTTGAATGATGGCTCGGGGGGAATTTAGTCGTAGGTATCAAAATGCGCTATGGGTGTGTCAACCATTTGCGCGCAGGCGTTGCCATGACCGGATCAGAAAACTCGAAGGCTCGTATCCTCACCGGCGAATGCTACTGCCGCGCCGTGCGCTACGAGGTGGCGGACCAATTCTCCTACGCGCTGAACTGTCACTGCTCGAACTGCCGCCGCACCACCGGCTCCGCCTTCAAGCCCTTCGCCGGGATCGAGCAGAGCAAGCTCCGCATCGTCCGGGGCGAGGACCAGCGCACCATTTTCGGCGACGACATCACCCATGACGCCCACTGCGCCCGCTGTGGCTCGCTGCTGTATTCCCGGGTGCGCGAGGGAAAGTGGGTCCATGTCGCCATGGGAACCCTGGTCGATGCCCCCTCGATCCGGCCGAGCGCCCATATTTTCGTAGGTTCGAAGGCGCCTTGGCATGAGATCACGGACAATCTGCCGCAGTATCGGGGGCATATCAGCGGTGCCTAGGGGGAACCCGGTCCATGGGCGCCCTTGCCGGCGAACCGCGGCCGCACTGGCGCGACAAATAAGGGGGACTTCCGGCCTGTCGCCGGCGCCGCCTTCGTGACCTCCATCACAAGCGCGCGCGGCGGATTTTGCTAGAGCGGTCCCAAAGGGCCTCGGACGGCCCAGAGCTTTCGGAAGGCGTGTCATGCGCAACCTGTTCAGACTTTGCCCGCTGCTCCTCGCTGTCGCGCTGCTGTTCGGCGCCGGACCCGCCTTCGCCGGAAAGCGCGTCGCGCTGGTGATTGCCAACTCGGCCTATCAGCACGCGCCCTCGCTTGCGAACCCCGTCAATGACGGCTCGGTGATGGCGAAGACGCTGAAGGATGCCGGCTTCGACGTCGTCGATTCCCGGCACGATCTGTCCGCGCTCGACACGCGGCGCGTGCTGCGCGACTTCGCCGATTCGACGCGCGATGCCGATATCGCCGTGGTCTACTATGCCGGCCACGGCATCGAGGTCGAAGGCTTGAACTATCTGATCCCGGTCGACGCCAAGCTCGAGCGCGACACCGACGTCTATGACGAGGCGCTGTCGCTCGACCGCGTCCTGGTTGCGGTCGAGCCCGCCAAGCAGCTTCGTCTGGTGATCCTCGACGCCTGCCGTGACAATCCGTTCGGCAAGACCATGAAGCGCACGGTCGCCTCGCGCGGCATCGGCCGCGGCCTCGCCCAGGTCGAGCCGACCAGCCCCAACACGCTGATCGCCTATTCGGCCAAGGCCGGCTTCACGGCGCAGGACGGCGACGGCGCCAACAGCCCGTTCACGGTTGCGCTGTCGAAGCATCTGACGACGCCGGGCCTCGACGTCCGCCGCGCTTTCGGTTTCGTGCGCGACGACGTGCTGAAGTCGACCGCGAACAAGCAGGAGCCGTTCGTCTATGGCTCGCTCGGCGGCGAGGACGTGCCGCTGGTGCCGGTCAAGGTGGTAGCCGCCGCTCCCGTGGCGCCTGTCGCGAACCCGCAGGCCGATATCCGTCGCGACTACGAGCTGGCGCTCCAGGTCGGCAACAGGCCGGCCTGGGAGGCCTTCCTGGCCCAGCACCCTGACGGCTTCTATGCGAATCTCGCCAAGCTTCAGGTCGAAAAAATCGGCGCCGAGCAGGCGCACGCGGCGGCGACCGAGAAGGCCAAGCAGGCCGAGGCCGAGCGCGATCGTCTCGCCGCGGTCGGTGCACAGAAGGATGCGCAGGCCAAGGCCGCGGCCGATGCGAAAGCCGCCGAGCAGGTGCAACTCGCCGCGCAGAAGGCCAAGGAGCAGGCACAGCAGCAGGCGGCTGCCGCCGAACAGCAGCGCGTCAACCTCGCCGCCGCCGCGCCGAGCGCCGTGCCGGCCAGCACGGCGAGCCCGACCGGCACCGCCGTGGCCTCGCTGACGCCCGCGACGGCTCCGGCCGACCTCAACCGCTCGGTGCAGACCGAGCTCGGCCGCGTCGGCTGCTTCTCGGGCACCCCCGATGGCAACTGGAGCACGTCGTCGCAGCGCTCGCTGTCGCAGTTCAACCGCTACGCCGGCACCAAGCTCGACGTGAAAATGGCCAGCACCGACGCGCTCGATACCGTCAAGGCCAAGCCGTCGCGCGTCTGCCCGCTGGTCTGCGAGCACGGCTTCAAGGCCGATGGCGACAAGTGCACCAGGATCGTCTGCGGCGACGGCTTTGCGCTGAACGACGACAATGAATGCGAGAAGAAGCGCGCTGCCAAGCCCGCTGCGTCGAAGCCCGCGACCTCGCGGCGCGACGACAGCGAAGACCGGCCGGCGCGGCAGCGTCGGCAGGTCGGCGCCGCCGGCGGTTATGGCGGCATGGGCGGAATCGGCGCCGCGGCTGGTGTTGCGGCTCGCGCCGGCCGTGCCGCGGGCGGCGGGCAGGTCTTCTGCAATAACGGCGGCTGCCGTCCGGTCAGCCGCGGTTGCCATCTCGAATATCGCGGCGGCGGCGGCCCCGGCAACGACGCCAATGCAGAGGTGTGTAATTGAAGGCGAAAAAGCCTCCCCAATGTCGTCCCGGCGAAGGCCGGGACCCATAACCCCAGGGAGCAATTTGGCGAAGACTAGCTGTTATCTATCGTAGCGCGGTACTATCACCGAGCCATCTAGGATAGATCACGCGGTATGGGTCCCGGCCTTCGCCGGGACGACATCTACGTCGCAATCGCACTCGCCGCGATGTTCACCGTCAGCGCCAGCAACGCCGTATTGTAGATGAACGAGATAATGCCGTGCGCGGTCGCGGTGCGGCGGATGGTCTTGTCGGTGATGCCGACGTCGGACACCTGCGCGGTCATGCCGATGACGAAGGAAAAATAGACGAAGTCCCAATAGTCGGCGTGGTCGTCCTTGTCGCCGCTCGGGAACTGCAAGCCGCCCGGCGGATGCCGGTAATAGTCATGGGCGTAATGCAGCGCGAAGGTGGTGTGCACGGCCGCCCAGGACAGCGCGATGGTGGTGATCGCGATCGTCAGCTCCACCGCGCCGCGATGAACGCCGAGCTCGGCGACGATTGCCGCGATGCTTGCAAACGCGCCGATTGCCGTCACCAGCAGGATCACGAAGCGGCCATCGTCCTGCATCGCGGCGCTGCGGCGGATGTGCTGGCGATCGTTGTTCAGCATCATGCTGTAGACCAGCACGAGATAAACCGCGATCAACGCATCCCAGCCGAGCACGAGCCGCGTCGCCAGCCGCAACGAGCTGGGCAGCAGCAGGCAGACCAGGATGCCGAAACCGAGCGAAATGAACGTCCGCGGCCGCGCGTAGAGCACGCGCATCGGCCGCGACATCTGCCGGAAGCGAACGAGGACGGGATCGTCTTTGTCCATGCAGATTGTCCGGTGAAGCCTGAGCGGCATCGTAGGTGCACTCCCTCCCCCGCTTGCGGGGGAGGGTCGGGGAGAGGGTATCTCCACAATCGAGAACCCCCAAGAGGAGAGAGCCCTCACCCGGCGCCATAGCCGATGCGAAGCATCGGCGTTCTTGAAGAACGGCGGCCGGGGGCCACCTATGCCGACCTCTCCCGCAAGCGGGAGAGGTGAAAGAGCCCGGAGTTACTAGTTCTTCCGCTCGGCCACGAAGCGCGCGGCAGCCTGCAGCACGGCGGCGCGATCGCCGAAGATCGAGACGGCGGCGTCCGCCCGCGCCAGCAGGTCGCGCACGCGCTGCTTGGCGCCTTCGATGCCGAGCTGGGTCACGAACGTGGTCTTGCCCATCGCGGCGTCCTGGCCCGAGGGCTTGCCGAGCGCGGCCGCATCGCCCTCGACGTCGAGCAGATCGTCGGCGATCTGGAAGGCTTCGCCGAGCGCGCGGCCGTAATCGTCGAGCGCTTGATACTCTTTCTGCGAAGCTTGGCCGAGGATCGCGCCGGCGATGCAGCCATAGCGCAGCAGCGCGCCGGTCTTCATTTGCTGGATACGGGCGACGTCGATCGGCTCGTTGCCGCCAAAGCGGCCTTCGCCGGCGAGATCGAGGATCTGGCCGCCGACCATGCCGCCGATGCCGGCGCAGCGCGCCAGCGCGCGCGTCAGCAGCAGCCGCACATTGGCGTCGCGATGGATCTCGTCGCGGGTGATGATGTCGAAGGCGAGCGTCAACAGGCCGTCGCCGGCGAGGATCGCGGTGGCGTCGTCGGTCTTCTTGTGCAGGGTGGGACGGCCGCGGCGCAGGTCCGAATTGTCCATCGCCGGCAGATCGTCATGGATCAGGGAATAGCAATGGATGCATTCGAGCGCGGCGCCGGCGAGCAGCGCCGCCTCCCGCGGCACGCCGAACACGGCCGCGCTCTCGACCACCAGGAACGGCCGCAGGCGCTTGCCGCCGTTGAGGCTGGAATAGCGCATTGCGTCCATCAGTCGCTTGGGCCGTGCGATCTCATCGGGCAGGATGTCGTCCGTCAAGAGACGGCTGAGCAGGGCTTCGGTATCATCAGCGGTCTTGTCCAGACGTTTGGCGAAATCGGACGGGGACGTGCTGGTCATCAAGAAAGGCTCCAGAACTAAAATTCGGCGGGACAATCCTTTAAGAGCCCGCCTCAGTCAATCGTTTGGCAGGCCTAAAAAGTGCTGGAAAAGGCCAGAATTATCACAGACTTAATGGACGGGCCCAGAGCCGCGTTTCATTTTGCGCCGGAAAGGTCGATTTGCGCATCGTCAAAATCCTGCTGCTGATGCTCGCGGTCGCAGCTCTCGCGCCCTATGTGATCGCGCCGTTCTACCGCACCGGCCACCCCGTTTCGACGCTGATGGCCTGGCGCAGCTTGCGGGGCGCGCCGATGCAGCGGGAATGGATCGATCTGGCGGCGATGTCGCCCTCACTGCCGCGCGCCGTGGTCGCGGCTGAGGACGCCCATTTCTGCAAGCATCGCGGCATCGACTGGGGCGCGCTGCGCGAGGCCATCGACGACGCGAAGGAGGACGGCACGCCGTTCCGGGGCGCCTCCACCATCACCCAGCAGGTGGCCAAGAACCTGTTCCTCTGGCAGGGACGGGACTTCGTCCGCAAGGCGCTGGAATTCCCCCTGGCGCTGTGGATCGACCTGGTCCTGCCCAAGCCGCGGATTTTGGAGATCTACCTCAACATCGCCGAGCTCGGCCCCCAGGGCCAGTTCGGGGTGGAAGCGGGCAGTGCCTATGCCTTCGGCAAATCGGCCGCCAGCCTTTCCCCCCGGGAGGCGGCGCTTTTGGCCTCGATCCTGCCGAATCCGGTCAAGCGCAGCGCCAGAACCCCCGGCCCGGGCGTCCGGCGGCTGGCCGGGACCTACGTGGCGAGGGCGCAGGCGAGCTCGCTTGCGACCTGTTGGCGGGAAAATCGCTGATTCTGAGCCCTTTTCGGCCGTATTTTCCGGTCCAAAACCCTAGCATTACGGCCAGCCTTCCTCTATAAGCCCGGCCTTGATCGGCATTTCGCTCGCCCCGTTTCGGGTGCTGAGCCGTCCCGCGGACGATGCCCGGACAACACCAATCCCTAGAGGATATTGAAATGGCCGTTCCGAGAAGAAAAACCTCGCCGTCGCGCCGTGGCATGCGCCGCTCGGCAGACGCCATCAAGAAGCCGACCTATGTCGAGGACAAGGACTCGGGCGAACTCCGCCGTCCGCACCATCTCGACCTCAAGACCGGCATGTACAAGGGCCGTCAGGTCCTGAAGAAGAAAGAGTCCTGAGACAGGATTCTTTCTCGGGCAGGAGCATTTCGCCTGCCTGATTTCGGCCAACCCATGAGATATGACGGTGACGGCGGCGGAGCGAATGCTTCGCCGTCGCGTTGTCTTGCCCGGACATCTTGATCGAGAAGGCATTTCGCCGATGGTCGGTTTCCCGCTGCTTCTGATTCCGCTTGCGGTCTACAACATCATCGCCTTCCTGATGCCCAGCGTCTCCTTCACGGATGTGCTGTTCAAGGTGCCGATGATCACCGGCGAGACCTGGCCGGTGACGCTCGCCGACGTGATGCTCGCGCTCGGCATCGTGCTGCTGCTGCTCGAGGTGGTCAAGGGCGCGCGGCCCGGCTCGAAATTCCTGATGGATCATTTGCTGTCGCTGATCGTGTTCGGCGCGGCGGCGGCCGAATTCGTGATGTGGCCCAAATTCGGCAACTCCACCTATTTCCTGCTGGTGCTGCTCGCGATGGCCGATTTCCTCGGCGGCATCGCCCAGCGGACGCGCCGTCGCGTCGCCTATGTCGCCGAGACGGCGCCGCGCAAGGCCAAGCGACAGGCCGAGGCGCCGGCCGACGAAGTCGTCTCCGGGCACAAGTTCGAGCCGGTGTCTGCGCCGCAGCCGGCACCGGTGCCGCCCGCAGCCTCGGCGCAATCGGTCGCCGAATCCGTGCTGATGGATCACCCCGCGCCGAAGCCTGTGCAGAGCATTCCGCCTTCGCCGGAAATCCCCTCGCCGCATTTGCAGCCGGGCAACGGCAACGGCACGCCGTCCTCGCCTGACGCGCCGCGCTGATCGACCTCAAGCCACCTGTCGGGTGCGCGCGCTGACGCTTCCCAGCGGATGCTTGTCGCCATAGGCAAGCCGCGCGGCGGCGGACGAAGCCGGGCGCAGCCGGCCGGCCTGAGACACGCGCTCGGCATTGTCGATGAGCTGGGTGACGAAGCTCGGATCGGGGCGCGGCAGCGGGACCATCCTGTGCACCCATTCCAGCGTCGGGGTCAGCACCACCACTGCGGTGCTCGTCTCCCGCTCCGCCTCTTCCGATCGATCGGTCCTACCCATCGCAACACCGTCAGCCCGGCCAACTGTCGCGTTTCGGGACGAAACGCCTGGGCCTGGTGATGGTCTCGCAAGGCTTATGCCGGGCGGGCCGAATTGGTTCCGGGTTGCTTCGGCACATGGTTTCCAAATTGTTTATGAACTTTGCCTAGGGTCGGAGCCGAATCTGGCTCTATCTTGTGCCGGCTCAGGACTTCCTGCTGTCCCGAATCGAGGCGATTTTGACCCCCGCATTGCCGCAAGCCTCCGACATTCTGGCCGCCCTCGGACAGGCCGTGTTCGCCTGGGATATCGCCAACGACGCCATCGTCTGGGGTGAGCAGGTCGCAAGTGTCTTCCCCGGCATCCCCGCCGAGCGGCTTGCGACCGGCGCCGAATTCGCCAAGCTGATCGAGCCCGTGCAATCGCTGCGGTCGGCCGCGCTGGCCCAGACCTCCGCCGTGCACGGCGCCGACGGCACGCCCTATCGGGTCGAGTACGGCGTGCGCATGAGCGCCTCCGATCCCATGATCTGGATCGAGGAGACCGGCCGCTGGTTCGCCGGTCCCGACGGCCGCCCGGTGCGGGCGATCGGCTCCGTCCGCATCAACAACGAGCGCCACGCCCGCGACGAGGAGCTGACAAGGCTCGCCCGGCTCGATCCCCTGACCGGCGAGCTCAACCGCTCCCATTTGATCGCGGCGCTGGCCGAGGCGATCGAGGAGACGGCCCGCTTCCGCTCGACCGCAGCCTTCATGCTGGTCGGCATCGACCATCTCGCGCGCGTCAACGACGCCTTCGGTTTCGATGTCGCCGACGCCGTGATCCTCGACGTGGCAAAACGCATCCGCGCGCGGCTGCGCGGCGGCGACGTGCTGGGCCGCTTCTCCGGCAACAAGTTCGGCCTGATCCTGAAGAACTGCACCGTCGACGACATGAACGTCGCCGCCGAGCGCTTTCTCGCCGGCATTCGCGACGAGGTGGTGCCGACCCGATCCGGCCCGGTGTCGGTCACCGCCTCGATCGGCGCGGTCAGCCTGCCGCGCTATGCCCGCAACACGGACGAGGCGGTCAACCGCGCCCATGAAACGCTGGACGCCGCCAAGCGCCGCCGCTCTGGCTCGTTTGCGGCCTGGCGTCCGGATGCCACGCGCGATGCGCAGCGCCGCGTCAACATCCGCGTCACCGACGAGATCGTCACCGCGCTGAACGAGCGCCGCATCAAGCTCGCCTATGAGCCGGTGGTGTCGGCGGCCTCGCGCGAGGGCGCGTTCCATGAATGCCTGGTGCGGATGGATCAGGGCGACGGCCAGGTGCTGCTTGCGCCCGACATCGTGCCGGTCGCCGAGCGGCTCGGCCTCATTCGCCTGGTCGATCATCGCGTGCTCGAGCTCGTGGTCGCCGAGCTCGCGGCTGCGCCGGAGATCCGGCTCAGCCTCAACATCTCGCCCGACACCACCATGGATCCGGACTGGTGGGCGGGAATCGAATCGCTCATGCGCGCCCATCCCGGCGTTGCCGAGCGGCTGATCGTGGAGATCACCGAGACGGTCGCGATCCAGGACATCGACGACGTCCGCGGCTTCGTCACGCGGCTGAAGAATTTCGGCAGCCGCATCGCCATCGACGATTTCGGCGCCGGCTACACCTCGTTCCGCAATTTGCGCAAGCTCGGCGTCGACATCGTCAAGATCGACGGCGCCTTCGTGCAGAACATCACCCGCTCCGCCGACGACCGCGCCTTCGTGCACACCCTGATCGACCTCGCCCGCCGCCTCGACATCGAGACGGTCGCCGAATGGGTGCAGGACGAAGAGGCGGCTCACATGCTGCGCGACTGGGGCTGCGACTACATCCAGGGCCGCCTGATCGGGCTGGCCTCGGCCGAGCGCCCATGGTGCGCACCGCCGGACAGCGCGCTGCCCGCGGCGGGCTGACAAATTGTAGGGTGGGTTAGCCGAAGGCGTAACCCACCACTGTTCATATCCGCGGAGGCAGAAGTGGTGGGTTACGCTTCGCTAACCCACCCTACGAAGCCTTCACGCCCCCTCATCCAGCGCCACCAGCTCGCGCTTCTTGCGCAGTGCGGGCAACAACGGCGCGATCAGGAGCACGATTGCGAGCGCAAGGCAGGCCGCCGAGATCGGCCGTTGCACGAAGGTCCAGAGATCGCCCTGCGACAGGATCAGCGACTTGCGCAGATTGTTCTCCATCATTGGCCCCAGCACGAAGGCCAGCACCAGCGGCGCCGGCTCGAAGCCGAGCTTGCGCATGAAATAGCCGATGATCCCGAACGCGATCATCACATAGACGTCGAACACGTTGTTGCTCGAACAATAAACGCCCAGGATCGTGAACAGGATGATCAGGGGGAACAGGATGTTGTAGGGCAGCTTCAGCAGCTGCACCCACATGCCGATCATCGGCAAATTGAGGATCAGCAGCATGACGTTGCCGATATACATGCTGGCGACGATGCCCCAGAACAGGCCGGGGTTTTGCGTGATCAGAAGCGGCCCCGGTTGCAGGCCGTGGATGACGAAGGCGCCGAGCAGCAGCGCCATCACCACGTTCGGCGGGATGCCGAGCGTCATCAGCGGAATGAATGCGCCGCCCGCCGCCGCATTGTTGGCGGATTCCGGTCCCGCGACGCCCTCGATCGCGCCGTGACCAAAACGCTCCGGTGTCTTCGACAGCCGCTTCTCCAGTGCATAGGACGCAAACGAGGCCACCACCGCGCCGCCGCCCGGCAGGATGCCAAGCAGGAAGCCGAGCAGCGTGCCGCGCGCGACCGGACCGGCGCTCGCCTGCCAGTCCGCCTTGTTGGGCAAGAGCTGCGTGATCTTCGCGTTGATGATGTCGCGCTTGATGGCCTGCTCGGTGTTGAGCAGCACCTCGGCGACGCCGAACAGGCCCATCACCACGGGCACGAGCCCGATGCCGTCGATCAGCTCCATGCGGCCGAATGTCAGCCGCGGCTGCGCCGTGATGCTGTCGAGCCCGATCAGGCCGAGCACCACGCCGATGCACGCCATCAGCAGCGCCTTTGGCATCGAGCCTTGCGTCAGGAAGGTGAGCACGACCAGCCCGAGCACCATCAGGCTGAAATATTCGGCCGGGCCGAACGCGATCGCGATGCTGGCGAGCTTTGGCGCCACCAGCATCAAGGCGACCAGCGCAAACGTGCCGGCGATGAAGGAGCCGAACGCGGAGATGCCGAGCGCGGGGCCGGCGCGGCCCTGTTTCGCCATCTGGTGACCGTCGATGCAGGTCACGACGGAGGCCGCTTCGCCGGGAATGTTGACCAGGATCGAGGTGGTCGAGCCGCCATACATCGAGCCGTAATAGATGCCGGCCATCATGATGATGCCGGATTCCGGTGTGCCCGACAGCGTCACCGGAAGCAGCAGCGACATCGCCGAGATCGGCCCGATGCCGGGCAGCACGCCCACCAGCGTACCGATGAAAACGCCGATGAAGCAGTAGAGCAGGTTGATCGGCAGCAGCGCGACGCCAAACCCATGCGCGACGTTGACGAGCGTATCCATGCGGTCAGCCGATCTCGAACAGGCCCGAAGGCAGTTGGATCAGCAGGAGGCGCTTGAGCACCCACCACATGCCTGATGGCACCAGCACGGCAATCGGGATCGCCAGCGTCCAGCGCACGGGGTCGATCACGCGCAAGAGCACAAGCATCAGCGGGATCGCCGACAGCAGGAAACCGAGCGGCTCCAGCGCGAAGGAGAATGCCGTGAGACAGGCGATCAGCAGGAGTGGCTTGGTCCAGCGCGTATTCTCCCAGCGCGAGGCCAGCGTCGGCCCGCCCTCGGTGATCGCCGAGACGATGATGGCGGCCGCGAACACGCACATCAGGATGCCGGTGTAGAACAGCACGTAGCCGGAGCCGGGATCGTTGATGGTGCCGAGCTTGAGCTTCAGCCCCTGCCAGGTCACGAAGCCGCCGAGCGCAAGGCCGATCAATCCGCCCCAGAGTTCGGAGTTGGAGAGGCCGAGCTTGACGTTGCTGTCGTTGTTCATATGAGGCGCCTTTTAGATCACCGTCACCCTGAGGTGGCCRCTTCTTCAGCGGCCCTCGAAGGGCGGCGGTGCCCCGATCCATCCTTCGAGGCGAGCCGCAAGCGCGGCTCGCACCTCAGGATGACGCGTTCACTTGTGGGGTCCACAGTCCTTACTTCTTCGCCAGCCCGAGCGTGTCGATCACCTTGCGTTCGGACTCCGTGACCTCGACCGCGAACTTCTTGTAGTCCTCGGTGTTCTTGTAGTTCGGCACCATGTCGTACTTGGCGAGCGTCGCGATCACCGCGGGGTCCTCGACCGCCTTCTTGAAGGCGTCGTGCAGCTTGGCGACGATCTTGGGATCCATGCCCTTGGGACCTGCGATACCGAACGGGGAGTCGTAGACCATGGGATAGCCGAGCTCCTTCAGCGTCGGCACGTCAGGATAGTTCGGCGAGCGCGCCCCGGTCCAGACCATCAGCAGCCGCAGCTTGCCGGCATCGACCAGCGGCCGCCATCCCGTGGAATCTGCCTGGAGCATGGTGTGCTGTCCCAGCACCGCGGCGTTGGTTTCCGCGCCGCCCTTGAACGGCACCTGCGTGAGCTTGATGCCGGACAGCGCGGCGATCTGCTCCATGCCGATGTGCAGCGAGGTGCCGGTGCCCGGCGTCGCGTAGGTCACCTTGCCCGGATTCGCCTTCGCGAACTCGACGACGTCCTTCCAGGACTTGAATTGCGACTCCGCGCTGGTGGTCACGCCGAACGTATAGCCGGTGAGGTGCACGATATAGGTGAAGTCCTTCGCCGGATCCCACGACACCTCCTGCATCAGGGGCAGGCGGAACACGGTGATCGGGATCTGCGAGATGGTGTAGCCGTCCGGCTTCGCCGCCGCTGCCATGGTCGCCGGCCCCACCGTGCCGCCGCCGCCGGCCTTGTTGTCGATCACGATCGGCTGGCCCAGCACCTTCGAGGCGCTGTCGGCGATCGCGCGCATCGAGATGTCGGTCGAACCGCCGGCCGGCCATGGCACGATCAGCGTGACCGGCTTGCTGGGATAGTCCTGCGCGCCGGCCGTGGTCGAGAACGACACGCCCAGGGCAGCATGCATGGCGGCAAACGCGATCGTCGTCAGCCCGCATCGCGACATCGAACACTCCTCCCTCGCAGCGGCCTCATGCGGGCCGCCGTTTCTCATTGTTATGACGGGATTGTCCCCGAAATCGCGAGAGAAGAAAAGCGCGTTGCGCGTACCGCGTGTGGCGGCAGCGGCGGCAATTCCGCCGGATGCGGCCTATGCGACAATTGGTCGTGTGGAGGCGTGCCGAGACGCGGAATTTGGCGGTGCGGGGGGTGAGGCTGTTACGCCACCCGCCGGACCGCGCTGAGCCGCTCGATCGCGTGGCCGACCTCGGCCGCCGGACACGGCCTGCCGAAATAATAGCCCTGCACCGCGGTGCAGCCGCATTCGCGGACGAAGTCGAGCTGCTCCACCGTCTCGACGCCTTCCGCCGTGGTCTCGACGCCCAGCACCGAGCCGAGGCTCGCGATGGTGCGGACGATGGCGATGCTCTCAGGGCTTTCGCCGAGCGTACCGACGAAGGAACGGTCGATCTTGATGCGGTCGAACGGAAACTTGCGCAAATAGCTGAGCGAGGAATAGCCGACGCCGAAATCGTCGAGGCTGACGCGCACCCCGAGCGAACGGAGCTGATGCAGGATCCCGATCGTCGCCTCGCTGTCGTCGAGCAGCGCCGTCTCGGTAACCTCGAGCTCGAGCCGCTGCGGCGGCAGGCGGGCCTCGGCGAGCGCGCTGGTGACCATCGCGACCAGCCCGCGCGAGCGAAACTGCACAGGTGACAGATTGACGGCGACGGTGAGGTCAGGCCAGGACGCAGCACTCGCGCAGGCCGTACGCAGCACCCATTCGCCGAGCGGAACGATCAGGCCCGTCTCCTCCGCGATCGGAATGAACTCGGCCGGCGAGACCATGCCGCGCGACGGGTGCTTCCAGCGCAACAGCGCCTCGAAGCCGGTGAGCTCGGAGGTGTCGAGCCGCATCTGCGGCTGGAACGCCAGATGGAATTCGTTGGCCTCCAGCGCGCCGCGTAGATCGTGCTCCAGCGCGTGCCGGCTGCGTGCCTCTTCTTCCATCTCGGGTTCGAACAGCTGATAGGCGCCGCGGCCCTTGGCCTTGGCCTGGTACAGCGCGAGGTCGGCGCATTTCATCAGCTCGTCGGCATCGAGCCCGTGGTCGGGCGCGATCGCGATGCCGACGGAGACGCCGATATGGATCGACTGGCTTTCCAGCGGCGGCGGACGGCCGATGATCTCGACCAGGCGGCGCGCCAGCCGCTCGGCCGATTGCGGCTGCGGGCCGCGCTGGAGAACGGCGAACTCGTCGCCGCCGAGGCGTGCGACCGTGTCGTGCTCGCCGACATTCTCCTTCAGCCGCGCCGCGACCCAGCGCAGCAGCCGGTCGCCGGCGGCGTGTCCGAGCCTGTCGTTGACGGTCTTGAAATTGTCGAGGTCGAAGCACAGCACGGCCATCGCGCCGCCGGCGATCGCGACCTGGTTGAGCCCCTCGCTCATCTTCTCGCGGAACAGGGTACGGTTGGGCAGCTCGGTGAGCGAATCGTGCCGCGCCATGTGCGCGACGCGGGCCTGGGCCTTGTGGCGCTCGGTGACGTCCTCATAGGTGACGACCCAGCCGCCGTGCGCCATCCGCTTGTGATTGAGCTTGATGATGCGGCCGTCGCCCAGATGGCGGTGCAGGGTGTGCTCGCCCTCGCGCAGCCGCTCGACATAGTCGGCATAGAGCTTGGCCGCCGTGGTGTTCGGGTGAATGCCGAGGGAGCAGCTATGCTCCATGATCTCCCGCATCGAGATGCCGGGCTTCACGATGTCGGGCGACAGGCCGTACATCTCGATGTAGCGGCGGTTGCAGACGATCACGCGCAGGCTCGAATCGAGCATGCACAGGCCCTGGCTCATGTTGTTCAGCGCCGCGTCGAAGCGGCGATATTGCTCGCTCAGCTCCTCGACCGCGCGCTCGCGCTCGCTGATGTCCTCGTAGGTGGCGACGAAACCGCCTTCGGGCAGCGCGCAGTAGCGTACCGAGATCACGGTGCCGTTCGACATGCTCCGGCGTATCGGTGACGAATCGCGGTTCGCGATCCTTGCACTTGCGGCGTCCAGGAGTTGTTGCGGACTGTATTCCGAAACGAACGCGCCGTTCGCCATCGACCGCTCGATCAGCTCGCCGAGATGCGTGCCGGGCCTGGTCTCCTCCGGCGACAGCAGGTAGATCTTCCGGTAGGTGGTGTTGCAGACGCGAAGGCGCATGTCGCTGTCGTAGAACGCGAGCCCGTGCGCCATGTTCTCCAGCGCCGCATCGAGAATGAAGTTCTGCTGCCTCAGGGTCTCCTCGTATTGCAGCCGCTCGGTGACGTCCTCGTGCACCGTCACCCAGCCGCCGTCGGGCAGGAAGCGGGACACGGCCTGCACCATCCGCCCGTCGTAGCGCATCACCAGCAGCGTTTTCGCCTTCCTGCCGCGCACGTCCTCCAGCCTGGTGTCGTGGAACTCGTCACCCGACATGCCCGGCAGGTTGCCGCGCGACATCCAGTGGTCGATTACCGTACAGTGCGTGACGCCCGGCTTCACGATCTCGGCGTCGAGATCGTAGAGGCGCAGGAACCGCTCGTTGCAGACGACGACGCGGCTGTCGGCGTCGTACATGATGAGGCCGTGCGACATGTTGGAGAGCGCATGCTGGCTGCGCTCGGTCTGGAGGCGCAATTCCGCCTCGAGTCGCGCCAGGCGGCTGACGTCGTCGCAGATCGTCATCCAGCCGCCGCCGGGGAGCGGCTTCAGCTCTAGCGCCATGACGAGACCGGTTGCAAGCCGTTGTTCGGTACGGAACGGCACGCCGGCCGCGATCTGCTTCACCCGCGTGGTGTAGAGCGCGTCGAGCTCGCTCACCGGGAAGTTGCCGAGCGATGCGCTGTGGGTGAGCACGTCGCGATAGCTGGTGCCGACCCGCACGATCTCGGCCGACATGTTGAACAGCGCGAGATAGCGCTGATTGACCAGCAAGATCCGGTTGTCGGCATCGTAGACGCAGACGCCCTGCTCCATATGGTCGAGCGCAAGCTGGCTCAGCGCGACCAGGGCCTCCGGGCCCTGCTCGCGGCGTGCACCAAGCTCGTGGTCGGAGGACGGCGTCATCGGATCGGCGGGGTCTCGCGGGCAATAGACTTAATGCAACGTCATGCAGTCGCCGAGGGTAGCGAACAGGCGGGAAAAATCCCTTAAGCGCCGTAGTTTACGGAGGATGACCGGCGGTGCAGAAGGATGCATTCCGGGCGCGCGAATGTGCGGGTCGCTGCAAGCGAGAGTTGGTGACGAGCGTGCAACAAATCCCGCTGTCGTCCCGGCCTCCGCCGGGACGACAGCGAGTTTGCGGCGCGCGCGTCCCGCCTCCTACGGCCCGTACAGCACGAGCTCGGTATCCGTGAGATCAGCCAGTCGCGGGCGGTGCGGGCCCTTGAAATATTTGCGGCCGCGGCGCTCGGTGTAGACGCCGACGAGGCCCGGGATCGGGCCGTTGGAATCGACGATCACTGCGACCTTGCCGAGCCGCAGCAGCAGCCGGCCGATGCGGCCGGCGCAGGCGGTGTATTCGGCGGCGCTGCGGCAGTAGATCAGTTTCATCGCGGGCGGCGCGATGAAACCGCGGCGGATGCGCACCGGTTGCAGGATGAAGGGGAAGGCGCCCTGCGGGGTGCGGCACACCAGACTCAAACAATTGTAGCGCGCGTGCCGCGTCAACAGTTCGGTCTCGGCTTCGGAGAGGCCCTCGATCTGCTTGGTATGCTGCGAGATGACCTCGATCTTGCTCCAGCGCGGCGCGCGCGACAGGGCCGGCACCGAGAAGAACATGCCGCGGCAATAGGCACGAAAACCCTGCGTCTCGATGATCGGCCAGGTCCAAGGCGCCGGGCTGATGTTGAGATAGGTCACGTCCTTGTGCCGTTGCGCGATCTTGGTCAGCAGCGGCGCGTAGTTGCGGTAGGCCGGATCGACATACCAGCTCGACAAATTGCACTGGATCGCGGTCTCCTCGCCATCCTTCCGCGTCGTGTAGATCAGCAGCAGCACGCCGACCGGGGCGCCGTCATTGTCGAGCATGTAGCCGAAGCGCGGATAGCCCTCCGGCACCGGCCGGAAGGCCTGCCGGCGCAGGCCCTGGATCCAGTAGTTGCGCGAGCGGCCGACGAAGCCACGCGTCAGCAGGTCCGCGATGGCTTCGACATCGGACTCGGTAATCTCGCGGCATCGGACCTTGGTGTGGATCACGCTCGTCTTACCCGTGGAAATGATCGGCCTCGTGGAGTTTATCTTTTGAGCATGATCTTGGCGGAAACCCGCTTCACACTTTTCCGGATCACGCTCTAGCGCCAGCCTTCGCCATGGGCATCGGCCGCGAGCTGCGGCTGCATGCCCAGAATGTCCCGCACCTTGGCGGGCCAGGCGGAGAGATCGGTGCCGTGGGTGTGGAACATGGCCACCGCGAGCCGGTCCATGCCGAAGGCGACGCAGCCGGTGTGGGCCGGCTCGCCATCGGCGTCCTGGATGCCCCAGGTCGTGCCGAAATGTTCGCGGTGATAGTTGAAGCTCATGCAGGCGGTCGGCTGTTCTTCCGAGCGCAGCGGGATCAGCAGCTCGAACTTGAGCTGCTGCTGCTTCTGGCTCACGGCCTTCATCTGGCCGACGCGGCCGAAGAAGGGGTCGCTGGCATAGTCGACGCGGAAGGTCAGGCCGAGATCGGTCGCGATGGCCTGCGCGCGCACCATCCAGCGCTCGCGGAAATCGGCGACGTCGTCGGGATTGCCGATGCAGACATATTCACGCATCCGGAACGATTGCAGCCGGTCGAGGTGCTTCGACGGCTCGCGGCGGAAGCAGTCGGCGGCGACGTCGAAGCGCAGGCCGCCCTTCGGCAAAGGTCCGCGGCTCGCCGCGATCGGATAGACGGGATAGCAGGCCGCCGGCGACAGCACGAGATCGGCCGGTGACAGCGAGGTGGTCCAGTCGCCGCCGGCATCGAAGCGGCTCACCGCGGCGTTGATCTCGCGCTCGGTGCCGTGCAGGCCGCAGACGCAACCGAGCAGGTTCGGAAAGCTCTTCAGGTAGCCGGATTTCTCGAGCTGGGTGCGGCTCATCACCGGCGGAAAGCGCATCACTTCGGTGCCGGCCTCGCGATGCCGGGTGATCAGCGCGGCCAGCCGCTCGACGATGCCTTCATAGAGCGCGGTGCGGGCGTAGACGCCATCCGCACCCATGCGGTGGAACAGCGAGTCGGCGAGATGATCGAGCGGATCGATGGCTTGCGGCGCGGTCTCGGGCGAATCGGGGAGAACAGCAATGTTCATGTTCGAGGTCCTGCTATCTGAAATTATTCTTGTTGGTCGAGAAGGCTCGTCAGTCGCTGAGGCACGTCAGTAGCGAAGGCTCTTCAGTCGCGAAGGCTTTTAGTCCCGAAGGCTTGCCGGCACGCCGCTCATCAGCGTCGAGGTCGCGGCATTGGCCAGAATGCGGTCGTTGTTGATCATGATCGGCGACGACAGCACGTCGCGCAGGTGGCGGCCCATGGTGAACTCGCCGTCATTGCGGTAGCCGGAGAGGCCGTTCGTGCGCATCGCATGCATCACGGTCTCGACCGCGAGCTCGGAGGCCTGCACCTTCAGCAGCGTGATCGATGACTGGAAGTCGAGCGAGCCGAGTGCGCGCTCGTCATGCTCGGCGCGGGCGAAAGCGTCGATATTGGCTGATATCAGCGCGCGCAGTTTCGCCAATGACATCTTCGCGGCGGTGAAATGCGCGGCCGCCGGCGGCATCTGGCCGCCCGAGGAGCGGGCCGCCTTGCGGATGAAGGCTTGCGCCCGGGTCACGGCCGCGGCCGCGATGCCGGCCCAGACGGATGACCAGCACAGATGCGCGAACGGCGTCATGGTCTGGGCATGGATCTTGTCGTAGGATTCCGGGAAGACGCGGTCGGCGGGGCAGTCGACCTTGAGCTCGAATCCGGTCGAGCAGGTGCCGCGCATGCCGAGCGTTTCCCAGCCCAGCGTCCGCTTCAGCGAATAGTCGTCCTTGGCGAGCGCCAGCAGCACCTGGTCGGAGGCGGCGGCCTCGTTGGCGCGGCGCGCGATGGTGACGAGGCCGTCGGCCTCGGCGCCGTAGGAGATCACGGTGGCGTCACGCAGCAGCGAGACGGTATCGCCGGCGTGGTCGACGGCGGCGGCGCTGGCGCGGATGTTGCCGCCATTCTGGCCTTCGGTGGTGGAGGAGGCGAGCAGCCACTGGTCGCGGGCGACCCGGCGCATCATGGTTTCCATCCAGGGAATGCCGTGACCGTGCCTGACGACGCAGGCGACCTTAGTCTGGTGCATCGCGTAGATCATCGCCGTGGAGGCGCAGGCGCGTCCGAGCGTGTAGCAGATGTCGGTGACGTCATGGATCGAGGCACCGAAGCCGCCGAACTCGACCGGGATCATGACGCCGAGCAGCTTCTGCTCGCGCGCGACCTCGTAAGCCTTGTGCGGGAAGCGGGCGTCGCGATCGACCACGTCTGCGTCGGCCGCCGCAGCAGAGGCGGTGCGGGCTGCGCGCTCGATCAAAGAGGGGCCCTCGAGAAAGCTCGTTTGCGTTTCGTCGACAGTCAGGACTGCTTCACGCACGTTCATGCTCGTCCGCCTCCAGTTTGCCGTTCAGGATCGCCGGCACCATTCGCGATGCCGCTTATGCGATCCTCCGACCATCTTTGGTTGTAAGATGAGGCTACGGATTTAATTCAAATTCGTCGATGAAATAGAGGGTAAACGAATCGCAATTCCGAACGGACAGTTAAAGTCGGGTTGTTGGCATCGCCGAAACGTCCGGTATCGCATTAGCGATTTGGTAGATGCATGAATTCTAGACAATCTGAGTCATCGTTTACTAAGAAACGCGAAGTAATGGTGCCGCCCATTGCGGGATCGGCCGTCCCTGCCCATCGTAGCGGGCAATCCGGTCCGACCTTGATAGACAGATGGGAATTTGCCGATGCAGGCCTTCGATACCGATTTGCGCAATCGCATCATCAAGCTGGTGAAGGGCATCCTCGAACAGAACTCGCTGTCGGCTGATGTCACGCCACAGGCGAAGCTCGTCGACGTCGGCCTGACCTCGATGGACATGGTCAATCTGATGCTGGGCGTGGAGGCCGAGTTCGATTTCACCATCCCGCAGTCCGAGATCACGCCGGAGAACTTCCAGTCGGTCGAGACGCTGGAGCGGATGGTGACGACGCAATTGCAGCCGGCGACCGCGGCTTAGCTAAGCGCCCCGGCGTCGTCCCGGCGAAGGCCGGGACCCATAACCCCAGGGAGCAGTTTGGCGAAGACCGGTCGTTCGGGACTACGACCATCCACCATCGATAGATCGCGCGKTATGGGTCCCGGCCTTCGCCGGGACGACACTGAGTGTGTGGTGACGCTCTGCGCTCCTCACAGCACCGCTATCCACCCCACCACCCCCGTTTCAAAACCGCCGCAAAACTGGCATAGCTTAACCATGTCGCATAGCGCGAACGGGTGGAGCAGGCATGACGCAGGCGGTATTGGGCATCATCGGCGGCTCCGGCATCTACGATTTGCCGGGCCTCGAGGGTGCGCACGAAGAGGTGATCAAGAGTCCCTGGGGCGAGCCGTCGGCGCCGCTGCGGCTTGGCACCATCGCGGGGTTGCCGATCGTGTTCCTGCCGCGGCATGACAAGGGCCACCGGCTGTCGCCCTCCGATATCAACTACCGCGCCAATATCGACGTCTTGAAGCGCGCCGGCGTCACCGACCTGATCTCGCTCTCGGCCTGCGGTTCCTTCAAGGAGGAGATGCCGCCCGGCACCTTCGTCCTGGTCGACCAGTTCGTCGACCGCACCTACAAGCGCGAGAGCTCGTTCTTCGGCAGGGGCTGCGTCGCGCATGTCTCGATGGCGCATCCGGTCTCGCCGCGGCTGCGCATCCATCTCGCGGCCGCGGCCGAAGCCGAGGGTATCGCGATCGCGCGCGGCGGCACCTATGTCTGCATGGAGGGGCCTCAATTCTCGACCCTCGCAGAGAGCATGACCTACAAGACTCTTGGCTATTCCGTGATCGGCATGACCAACATGCCCGAGGCAAAGCTCGCCCGCGAGGCGGAGATCTGCTACGCCACGGTCGCGATGGTGACGGATTTCGACTGCTGGCATCCCGATCACGACGCCGTCACCGTGCAGGACATCATCCGCGTGCTGACCTCGAACGCCGACAAGGCCAAGGCATTGGTTGCGCGGCTGGCAAAGGATTTCCCGCGCGAGCACGAGCCGTGCCCGATCGGCTCGGACCGCGCGCTCGACACCGCGCTGATCACCGCGCCCGAGGCGCGCGATCCGGAGCTGCTGAAGAAGCTCGACGCTGTGGCGGGGCGTATCCTGCGGGCGTGATACGAAAGGCAGAACGCCATGAAAGTCGACGGCAAGCATTTTCGCAGCATCTGGCGCGAGCGCGATGGCTGGTCGGTCGGCGCCATCGACCAGCGCAGGCTGCCGCATGAGTTCGTCGTCGCACGCCTGACCACGTGCGAGGACGCTGCCATCGCGATCCGCGACATGCTGGTGCGCGGCGCGCCGCTGATCGGCGCCACCGCGGCCTACGGCATGGCGCTCGCGATGCGCGAGGACGCTTCCGATGCCGGCCTGAAGCGCGCCTACGAGACGCTGGTCGTGGCGCGGCCGACCGCGATCAATCTGAAATGGGCGCTGGACGAGATGCGCGCGACGCTGGCGCCGATCGATCCGCTGGAACGGGCGGAGGCGGCCTACGCGCGCGCCGACGAGATCGTCGAGCAGGACGTCGAGATCAATCGCGGCATCGCCGGCAACGGCCTGGTGCTGATCGAGGCCATCGCCGCGAAGAAGAAGCCGGGCGAGGCGGTCAACGTGCTGACCCATTGCAACGCCGGCTGGCTCGCCACCGTCGACTGGGGCACGGCGACGGCGCCGATCTATCTGGCGCATGAGCGCGGCATCAAGATCCATGTCTGGGTCGACGAGACCCGGCCGCGCAACCAGGGTGCCTCGCTCACCGCGTGGGAGCTTGGCCATCACGGCGTGCCGCACACCGTGATCCCCGACAACACCGGCGGGCATCTGATGCAGCATGGCATGGTCGATCTCGCCATCGTCGGCACCGACCGCGTCGCCGCCAATGGCGACGTCTGCAACAAGATCGGCACGTACCTCAAGGCGCTCGCCGCGCACGACAATAACGTGCCGTTCTATGTCGCGCTGCCGTCGCCGACGATCGATTTCGCTGTCAATGACGGTATCCGCGACATTCCGATCGAGCAGCGCAGTGGCACGGAGGTCACCGACATGACCGGCCGCACCGCGGACGGCAGGCTGGAGACGGTGCGCATCGTGCCGGAGGGCTCGCCGGTCGCGAACTACGCCTTCGACGTCACGCCGGCCCGTCTCGTCACCGGCCTCATCACCGAGCGCGGCGTGCTGAAGCCCGATCGCACCTCACTGGCGGCTGCGTTTCCGGAGCGTATTGCCGCCGCGGCGGAGTAGCCAGTTCGCCAGGCGATGTCTCGCCACACCGTCATTGCGAGCGCAGCGAAGCAATCCAGAGTCCCACCGCGGAGAGATTCTGGATTGCTTCGTCGCTGCGCTCCTCGCAATGACGGAGAATGACGCTCTAGCGGAGCTTCAGCCCCGTCGCTGCCTCGAGCTCGGCGATCGCCTGCGCGCCGCTTGTCACCTTGATCGTGGTCATACCCATCTCGCGCGCCGGCTTCAGGTTGACGCCGAGGTCGTCGAGATAGACGCATTGCTTCGGATCGACCTTCAGCGTCTCGACCATCATCCGGTAAATGCGCGGGTCGGGCTTGCGCAGGCCGATCTTGGCGGATTCGATGACGTGGTCGAACAGCGCCATCACCTCGGCGACATAGAGCGTGCGGCCGGTCAGGCTGCCGATCGCGTTGGCCGGCAGATTGTTGGTGATGCAGCCGGTCTTGAATTGCGCCTTGATCCGCTTCAAGGCTTCGACCATCTCGGGACGCAGGTCGCCCTGAAGCAGCGGCAGCACGTCGCGCCCGCGCACTTCCGCGCCGAGTGCGAGCGATTCGGTCGCGAACAGCTTGTCGAACGTGTCGACGTCGACCTCGGCGCGCTCGAACTTGGCCCAGGCATTTTCGAGGTGATTGGCGGCGTTGGTGCGCCGGATGATGTCGACAGGCAGACCGCGCTCGGTCTCGAATCGCGCGAATGCCTCGAACGGCGAGCTGGTCAGCACGCCGCCAAAATCAAAGATCACTGCTTCGATCGTCAATTTCCCACCCTCGTCAATTCTATGTAAAGACGGCTAGCATGGGGTCCCGGCAAGGGCCAGTCCGAAGCCTTGCCGGGCCACCACCGATTTGACCGCGAAGATGTGTTCCAATGAAAAAGACCGCAAAGTTCGTCGCAGCCGCGCTGCTGCTCACTGCGCCAGCCCACGCCATCGTCGGCGGCGGCACGCCGCAGGCCGATGGTGTCGCGCGCGCCGTCGTCACCATCGTCGGCTCGCGTGGCAATTTCTGCACCGGCAGCCTGATCGCGCCAAAGCTGGTGCTCACCGTCGCCCACTGCGTCCAGCCCGGTGCGGACTACAAGATCGTCGATCGCGGCACGGACGGTCAGCCGCAACTGCTGAATGTGCGCACCGTTGCGATCCATCCGAACTTCAACATGCAGGCGATGCAGGCGCATCGCGCCACCGCCGACGTGGCATTGCTGCAACTCGAAATTCCACTGAAGGGAAAATCAACGGTCGCAGTTGGCGCACCGAATATTCCAATCCAGGTCGGCAGCCGTTTCGTCATCGCCGGTATCGGCGTCACCGTGCGCGGTGATGGCAAGAGCGGGGGCACGACGCGCGTCGCCGCGCTGGTCACCACGGGTCAGCCCGGCACGCTTCAGATTCGTCTGGTCGATCCCGTAACCAACGGAGTTCGCGACGGAATCGGCGCCTGCACCGGCGATTCCGGTGGCCCGGTGTTCGAGGACAGGCCGAATGGTCCGGTGCTGGTCGGCGTCATCAGCTGGTCGACCGGGCCGAACGGCGCCGCCGGCTGCGGCGGATTGACGGGGGTCACGCCGCTCACGCTCTACCGCGACTGGATTTTGCAGACGGCGCGGAGCTGGGGTGCGGCACTGTGATTTGATCGCGGCTCGATCTGTGTCATTTTGCAGTGGAAGTGCGATGGGCAACCATGCCCGTCGCGGAGGAAACGCGTCGTCCGGTCAAGGGCGGCCACAAAAACAAGCAAGGCATAGAAGCAACAATGAATGTCGCTGTTCGCAGTCACGCCACGACCAACCAGGCTTCAGAGCATTTCGACGTGCTGATCGTCGGCGCCGGCATCTCCGGCATCGGCAGCGCCTATCACGTCACCAAGCAGCTGCCGGGCACGAGCTACGTGATCCTGGAAACGCAGGAGACGTTCGGCGGCACCTGGACGACGCATCGCTATCCCGGAATTCGCTCGGACAGCGACCTCCACACTTTCGGCTACAGCTTCAAGCCGTGGGTCGGGCCGCCGATCGCAACCGCCGAGGAAATCCTCGCCTACATGAACGAGGTGATCGACGAGAACGATATCGCCCGGCATATCCGCTACAAGCACAAGATCAATTCGGCGAGCTGGTCGAGCGAGCGAAATCTCTGGACCATCGAGGCGGTCACCACCGACACCGCTGAGCCAAAAACCTTCACCGCCAATTTCCTCTGGATGTGCCAGGGCTATTATCGCCATTCGGAAGGCTACACGCCGGATTGGAAGGGCATGGACCGCTTCAAGGGCCGCATCGTCCATCCGCAGACCTGGCCGGACGATATCGATCTCGCGGGCAAGAAAGTGGTGGTGATCGGCTCGGGTGCGACCGCGGCGACGCTGGTGCCGAACATCGCCGACACATGCGCGCATGTCACCATGCTCCAGCGTTCGCCGACCTACTTCCGGCTCGGCCGCAACGCCATCGAGATCGCCGAGGAGTTGCGCAGGCTCCAGGTTGACGAGGAATGGATCCACGAGATCGTCCGCCGCAAGATCCTGTTCGAGCAGGATGCCTTTACGAAGCTCTGCATCTCCAAGCCCGAGCAGGTGAAGAAGGAGCTGATCGGCCAGATCAGCGCGGTCCTCGGTCCTGACTACGACGTCGAGACGCATTTCACGCCGACCTACCGGCCGTGGCGGCAGCGCATCGCCTTCGTGCCCGATGCCGATCTGTTCAAGGGCATCGCCAGCGGCAAGGCCTCCGTCGTCACCGACGAGATCGAATGCTTCGTCGAGAGCGGCATCCGGCTCAAATCCGGCAAGCTGCTCGAGGCCGACATCATCGTCACCGCGACCGGCTTCAATCTCGCAGCACTCGGCGACATCGCCTTCGAGATCGACGGCAAGCCGCTCGCCTTCGGCGACACCGTCACCTATCGCGGCATGATGTTCACGGGCGTGCCGAACATGGTCTGGGTGTTCGGCTATTTCCGCGCCAGCTGGACGCTGCGCGTCGACCTCGTCGCCGATTTCGTCTGCCGCCTGCTCGGCCACATGAAGGCGAAGGGCAAAAAGAAGGTCGAGGTCAGCTTGCGTCCCGAGGACCACAACATGCCGATCCTGCCCTGGATCGATCCGGAAAACTTCAACCCCGGCTACATGATGCGCAACATGAACCTGCTGCCCAGGCGCGGCGACAAGCCGGAATGGCAGCACAGCCAGGACTACTGGACCGAAAAGGACGAGATCCCAAAGACGGATCTGGACGATCGGGCGTTTATTTATGGGTGAGGCGCGTTCGCGCCGACCACACACTCCGCTGTCGTCCCGGCCTGCGCCGGGGCGACACTGGTTGTTGGGCGGGTAGCGTCTCAACTCATTCGCAGCACGACTACGAATTCCGCCTTGTCGCATTCGCGGCGATCGCGGCGGCTGCGGTCCGGTTCTCCACGCCGAGCTTGGCGTAGATCTGCTCCAGGTGCTTGTCGACCGTGCGCGGGCTCAATCCCAGAATCTGGGCGATGTCGCGGTTGGTCTTGCCCTTTGACAGCCAGGCCAGCACCTCGCCTTCGCGGGTGGTGAGGCCGAGCTCGCTGGTGAATTCGGGCGGCAGCGCCGTGCCGGCCTCCTTGGAGAGCCGCAGCAGGAACTCGTTCGGCGCGGTTTCGCCGACGTAATAGAGCCGGAGGTGCGCATTGTCGGGCAGCGAGGCCGCCTGCGACTTCGAGCTGCCCTTGCCTTTCGCCTGCTCCAGCCATTGCAGCAGGGAGGGCGGCAGGACGAAGTCGTCGTCGGCCTGCGCGCCCTGATGGTCGGCAAGCAGCTTCTGCGCCTGCGGCGTCGCCCAGAGCAGGTTGCCCTGGCGATTGACCGCGAACAGGAAGCGCCCGGAGACATCGAGCGCGGCGCGCGCGCTCTGGGTCAGCCGCGCATTGCCGAGATGGACGCGAATGCGCGCCAGCATCTCCTCGATCACGATCGGCTTCGTGACATAGTCGACACCGCCGGCCTCCAGGCCGCGTACGATATGCTCGGTCTCGGCGAGACCGGTCATGAAGATCACGGGGACATTGGCGAGGCCGGCGTCGCGCTTCAGGCGGCGGCAGGTCTCGAACCCGTCGATGCCGGGCATCACGGCGTCGAGCAGCACGATGTCGGGCGTGATCTGGTCGACGATGCGCATCGCGCTCGCGCCGTCGAGCGCCACCATCACCGTCATGCCGGCACCGTCGAGCGCGTCCGTGAGCAGCCGCAGCGTCTCCGGGGAGTCGTCGACGACCAGCGCAACGTCGCGCTTTTTCGGCTCAGTGCTCATACGCATGCAATGTCTTCAATGTGGCCATGTACTGGTCGAGGTCGAAGCGGTCGACCAGCGATCGCATCTGCGCGACGAAGTCGGCGTGCTCCGGATGCTCGCTGCCGATTTCGTCCAGTTTCAATTGGATGCCCTTGACGTAGCCGATCCGGCCGAGCCCGATCAGCGCCTCGATGTGCCGCACCGGCGGCCGCGAGCCGGTTTCCGGCTGCCACAGCGGCACGGCGATCTCGTCGGAGCCGTATTGCCATTCGATCTTGAGAAGCTGCCGGATCGCTTCCAGCAGCCGCGGGATGTCGATCGGCTTCATCAGATAGCCGTCGTGGAAGGGCTGCGCCAGCGGCGTGCCGTGGGCCTCCAGCGCGCTCGCCGACACCATCAGGATGCGGGCCTGATGATGACCGCTGGCGCGCAACTGTTCCGCCACGGTCCAGCCGTCCATGCCCGCCATCGAGATATCGAGCAGGAACAGATCGGGCCGGCAATGCTGCGCCAGCGCCAGGCAGCCCGGCCCGTCGGCGGCGCTGAGCAGGATGAAGCCGAGCGGCGTCAGCACCTCGCGCAAGAGATCGCGATGCACGGGGTCGTCGTCGGTGATGAGGATGGTCTTGCGCGCGCCGTGATAGCCGGAAATCGGCGCCTCCACCGGCGCAGTGCGCCTGGGATTGGTGACCTCCGACAGCAGCATCTTCACCTTGAACGTGCTGCCGCGGCCGACGGTGCTGGTGACCTTGATGTCGCCGCCCATCACGCCGGCGAGCAACCGGCTGATGGTGAGACCCAGTCCCGTGCCGGTCTGCGGCTGCGAGACCCCGAGCGCGCCGCGCTCGAAGGGCGCAAAGATGCGTTCGAGATCGTCGCCCTGGATGCCGGGGCCGGTGTCGGTCACTTCGAACTCGGCGACCGGGCTGCGGTAATGCACCACGAACTGCACGCTGCCGCTCTGGGTGAACTTGATCGCATTGGAGAGCAGGTTGATCAGCACCTGGCGCAGCCGCTTCTCGTCGGCATAGACCACGGTCGGTAACGTTGCCGGCCGCCTGAACACGAAGTCGATGCCCTTGGCGGCCGCCTGGAGGCGGAACATGCCGACCAGCTGGTCGAGGAATTCGCTCACGCGAACCTCATCGCGCGACAGATACAGCCGTCCCGCCTCGATCTTGGAAATATCCAGGATGCCGTCGATCAGGCCGGAGAGATGGTCGGCGCTGCGGCGGACGACGCGGACCTGGTCGCGCGGCTTGGTGTTCAGCGTCGAGTCCTGCTCCAGCAGCTGCGCATAGCCGCTGATCGCGTTCAGCGGCGAGCGCAGTTCGTGGCTCAGGCCCACGACGTAGCGGCTCTTGGCGAGGTTGGCGGATTCGGCGACCTCCTTGGCGCGCTGGAGCTCGGCGTCGGTGCGCTTGTGGGCGTCGATCTCCTGGATCAGGAGCGTGGTCTGCCGCCGGGTTTCGGCTTCCGCGGCACGGCGGCTCTGCTGCGCCAGCACGAACAGCCAGGCCACCACGCCGATGATGATGCTGAGCGAGAAGAACACCTTCCAGAGCACGTTGGAGACCAGCATGTTCTCGCCGTGCACGCTCGCCGAGGTCTGCAGATAGATCAGCCCGAGCACCAGCGCGACGAGCCCGGCCGAGACCACGAACACGCCGATGTAATGCCCGAGCTGCGAGTTGATCCGCTGATAGATCGGCTGCGGCAAAATCCTGCTGAGCGCGTCGGAAAATTGCACCTGCGCGCGCGCATGCGGCTTGCAGAGGTCGTGGCAGCGCGCATCGAGCGAGCAGCACAGCGAGCAGATCGGCCCGGCATAGGCCGGGCAGGACGTCATGTCCTCGGGTTCAAAACTGTGCTCGCAGATGCAGCACTGGATCGCCTCGATATTGGCCCAGCTCCGCTTCGGCTTGCGCGCGATGTAGTATTTTCCGCCGGTGAGCCATGCGATAACGGGTGCGGTGACGAAGGCGACCGTCAGCGCGACGAAGGCGGCGAGCGCCTTCATGGTCGGGCCGAACAGGCCGTAGAACGCTGCGATCGAGACGATGATCGCGAGCGTCATCGCGCCGACGCCGACCGGGTTGATGTCGTAGAGATGGGCGCGCTTGAACTCCATATGCGGCGGACGCAGGCCGAGCGGCTTGTTGACGACGAGGTCGGATACGAGCGCACCGACCCAGGCGATCGCGACGTTGGAGTAGAGCGCGAGCGTCTGCTCCAGCGCCTTGTAGACGCCGATCTCCATCAGCAGCAGCGCCACCATCACGTTGAAAACCAGCCAGACGACGCGTCCGGGATGGCTATGGGTGAGGCGTGAGAAAAAGTTCGACCAGGCGATCGAACCGGCATAGGCGTTGGTGACGTTGATCTTGATCTGCGACAGCACCACGAAGAAGCCGGTTAACGCCAGCGCGAGATCCGGCTCCGACAGCACGTATCGAAATGCCACGAGATACATATGCGCGGGCTCGGCCGCCTCTTCCGGCGGCACGCCGTGGCTCAGCGCAAAGAAGGCGAGGAACGAGCCGGCGAGAAGTTTCAGCGCGCCGAGCACGATCCAGCCTGGCCCTGCGCTCATCAGCGCAATCCACCACGACGTTCTGGAGGTACGGCGGTCGCGCGGCAAAAAGCGCAGGAAGTCGACCTGCTCGCCGATCTGCGCCACCAGCGAGAACACGACGGAGGATGCGACGCCGAACAGCAGCAGATCGAAATGGCCGCCGAGGTCGCCGTGCTCGCCGGCGAATTTGTGCCATTCCGTGAAGGAGTGAGGATTGGCCCACGCGATCGCGGCGAAGGGCAGGATGTGCAGAACCACCCACAGCGGCTGCGTCCAGAGCTGAAAGCGGCTGATCAGCGTGATGCCGTAGGTGACGAGCGGGATGATTGCGACCGCGCTGATGAGGTAGCCGATCGGGCGCGGAATCCCCAGGCACATCTCCAGCGCGGTCGCCAGGATCACCGCCTCGACCGCGAAGAAGATGAAGGTGAAGGAGGCGTAGATCAGCGAGGTGACGGTCGAGCCGATATAGCCGAAGCCGGCACCGCGGGTGAGCAGGTCAATGTCGATGCCGCATTTGGCGGCATAATAGGCAATCGGGACACCGCAGCAGAAGATGATGGTGGAGACGACGAGAATCGCGGCGGCGGCGTTGGTGACGCCGTAATTGAGGGTGATGGTGCCGCCGATTGCTTCGAGAACCAGGAACGAGATCGCGCCGATCGCGGTGTTGGCGACGCGGGCGGCGGACCAGCGGCGCGCGCTCTTGGCGGTGAAGCGCAGCGCGTAGTCTTCCAGCGTCTGGTTGGCGACCCATTGATTATATTGGCGCCTGACGCGGTCTATTCGCTGCCGCCCTGCCACTTAACCCCACTCCCGAAGACGTCCGAAACCTCTCGTGAACTCGCAAATCCCGTACCAAAAGCCTACGTCGGTATTTTGCGGTGCAGTATACGCGATCTTGCGTATGCTTGCGCTGCACAAATTCGAGCCATCCTCACGGACCAATCGCGTGTCCTCGAACAAAAGTGGGGTGCTCATGTCAGACGAAGCAAACAAGGGCCTATTGTCGCCGCTCCGGCGCAAACTATTGATGGGAATGGCGGCTGTGCCGGCCATCACGATGCTGCCGCGGGCGTCTTTTGCGCAGGCCCCGGCGACCTCGGCGGTCAATACGACGGGTCTCGCGGTCACCGACACCGAGGTGACGGTCGGCATCCTGCATTCGGCAACCGGCACCATGGCGATCTCCGAGACCGGCTCGATCGAAGCCGAAAAGCTCGCCATCGAGCAGATCAACGCCATGGGCGGCGTGCTCGGGCGCAAGATCAAGTTCATCCAGGAAGACGGCGCCAGCGACTGGCCGACCTTCGCGGAAAAGGCCAAGAAGCTGCTGGTCAACGACAAGGTCGCGGCGATCATGGGCTGCTGGACCTCGGCCTCGCGCAAGGCGGTGCTGCCGGTCATGGAGCAGTATAACGGCATGCTCTATTACCCGACCTTCTACGAAGGCCTCGAGCAGTCCAAGAACGTGATCTACACCGGCCAGGAGGCGACCCAGCAGATTCTCGCCGGCCTGAACTGGATCGCCAAGGAAAAGGGCGCGAAGTCGTTCTTCTTCATCGGGTCCGACTACATCTGGCCGCGCACCTCGAACAAGATCGCGCGCAAGCACGTCGAGAACGTGCTGAAGGGCAAGGTCGTCGGCGAGGAATATTATCCGCTCGGCAACACCCAGTTCAACTCGGTCATCAACAAGATCAAGCTGACCAAGCCCGACGTGATCTTCACCGACGTCGTCGGCGGCTCCAACGTCGCATTCTACAAGCAGCTCAAGGCCGCCGGCATCGACCTCTCCAAGCAGCCGCTGCTGACGATCTCGGTGACCGAAGACGAAATCGACGGCATCGGCGGCGAGAACATCGCGGGCGCCTATGCC